>DUTL01000056.1 GCA_012842105.1 Candidatus Fermentithermobacillaceae bacterium
ATGTATAAAGACAGGCAAGCAGCCGGGCAAGGCCTTTCCGACTGCTTAAAATCCCTGAAACTGTCCGGCCCTCTGGTTCTTGGCATACCAAGAGGCGGCGTAGTGGTTGGGGAGCAGGTCGCGCTGGAATTGAAGGCTGACCTTGATATAGTTATAGCCAAGAAGATCGGAGCCCCGTTTAACCCCGAATTTGCCGTGGCAGCAGTGGATCAGGACGGTTATGTAACGCTTTCGCCAGGAGATCGTACCTATGCATCGCCTGGATACATAGAAGAGACAGCCCGGATTGTGACGCAGGAGATAGCTGAAAGGCTTGCGTTTTTTCGCCAGGGCCGGAAGGCCAGGGAGGTTGCAGGCAGAGATGTTGTGGTTGTAGACGACGGGCTGGCCACAGGGCTAACCGCACTTGCCGCCATCAGGTACGTACGACGTCTTAAGCCAGGAAAATTAGTCCTTGCAGTGCCGGTTTCCCCAGAAGAGACCTTGAGCGCGATTGATAAATTTGCCGATGAAGTGGTATGCCCGCTCAAGCCTTCCCCCTTTTACGCGGTAGGGCAATGGTATGATGTATTTGACCAGGTTACTGACGAGGCCGTACGCGAGATTCTGTCCACGTTCCAATCTCAGTAATCCCATTTGAGTATCATTTGGCGCCTTTATGTGCATATTCTCCTAACAGGGGTATATATGCCACAAGCGCACTCTTCTATTTGCATAACCAAACCAGACCCGGGCGAGAGAGTAGCGAAAGCGCTCCTGTCTGTATATTCGCATCTTGGTTTTTGCCCGTCTTCAAGGCTGGTAGCCGTTTGCATAGGCAGCGACAGAGCAACAGGCGACAGCCTGGGCCCTTTGGTAGGAAGCATGCTCACCTGGAACGGCTTCACCGGCAAAGTATTGGGTACTCTGGAACAGCCTGTCCACGCAGGCAATCTCGACGAAGCACTGCTGCTTGTGGAAGGCCGGGGCGTAACGGTACTGGGAGTTGATGCATGCCTGGGGACGAAGAAAGAAGTAGGCAGCATCATTGTGAGCCGCGGCTCACTCAAACCGGGGCTTGGCGTTAAGAAGCAATTGCCTCCCGTTGGCGACCTGCATATAGCAGGGGTAGTCAATGTAGGCGGCTTCATGGAACATCTCGTGCTTCAAAACACAAGGTTGAACCTGGTCATCAAAATGGCCCAGGCCATAGCTTGGGGAATCATCCATGCTGCAAAACACATGGACAGCGTGCATCCCGAAACAATCCCTGGGCCTCAGGCTCTGGAACAAGATGCTACTCCATCGGGCCTAACGAGCGCCGCACTTCATCCACAACTTCTTCCGGTGTCCGGCCTGCGACGGTAATCACAGGCGATTGCCTTGAATCGTCTATGCCAAGAAAATTCTTATCCATTCCTGATACAACCACTGCGTGAGCTCCCATCCGGCCAATGTCATTGGGCTCCCTGATCTCTACCACAAGGTATCCTGCAGTCTGCAGTGCTTGCTGGAAAGGCCTTAGGCCCTCTTCCACAGCAATTTTCGTCAACCGCCACACCTCCTCATTCTTTACTTTTCACATGGGCCCTGCTCGCTATACACACATTAAGATCAACAGAGCTGTGAGACTTAGAAGGAACCGTGGCCTGCTTTCTAGAATTATCTGGCTGTATGGATGGGGAGTGAATTTCGTGTATTTAGGTTTTGAAGCAGGGGTTGCGCGCATGGTGAAACGGGGCGAGGTGGCCCAGGCTGCCCAAAAACTTGCCGGAAGGATATACCCAGGTGGCAAAGGTGTTGTTGAACGGCAGAATCTAATGGCAGTGTGTAAGGCCAAAATGAGACAAGTGGATGAGGCCAAGGCCCTGTTGCAGCAGATCCACCTTGAACGGCCTCGAGACGCCAGGGTGGCGAACAACCTTGGTAACGTGGCATTGCTGGAAGGCGAGGCACAGACAGCAATCAAGTTGTACAAGAAGGCTGCGAGAATCAGCCCATGGGCGTTGGAACCAAGGTTCAACATGTGCCTGGCCTATAGCGAACTGGGGGAGTCTGAGAAATCTCTCTATTCATACCA
>DUTL01000057.1 GCA_012842105.1 Candidatus Fermentithermobacillaceae bacterium
AGATTTCTGAAGATTTGTCCAGGCGAATCCAGGACAGGGTGCAAAAACTTACCGATGAATACATAAAACTTGTGGACGAGATTACGTCCACAAAAGAGGCAGAGGTAATGGAAGTGTGAGTGCAACAACTCAAAGCGAGGAGCACTGGTTCGCAAAGGCGCGTGCAGGAGACATTCCGGTCCATTTGGGGATCATAATGGACGGTAACGGCCGTTGGGCTCAGAAACAAGGGCTTAAACGTTCTGAAGGGCACAGGGCTGGCGTGGAGAGCATACAACGGTGCCTTCCTGCTGTTATCAAACTTGGAATCCGGCACTGCACGCTATTTGTGTTTTCAACCGAAAACTGGAAAAGGCCCCGGGAAGAGATCCGGTTCCTTTTCGGCCTGGTAGTTGACTATGCACAGAAACACAAAGCTGAATTCATAGAGCGTGGGGTGCAGGTGATTCCCATAGGCAGGTGGCGGGAACTGCCTGCTCCGGTGGCCCAATCCGTAAGATCGGTGGCAAGAGATACGAGAGAGGGCACACAACTCAAACTGTATCTGGCCATAAACTACGGCGGAAGGCAGGAAATACTCGACGCAGCAGCTGAATTGGCCAAGAGGTTGGCTTCAGAACAGGTTGGTTTTGAGAACCTCACCCAGGAGGATTTTGCTGATTGCCTGTACACAAAAGGGGTCCCTGATCCAGACCTGATAATTCGAACCTCTGGCGAGAAACGGATTTCCAACTTCCTTCTATGGCAAGGGGCATACTCTGAACTGGTGTTTTCAGATGTGCTGTGGCCTGATTTCGGCCCTGTTGACCTTTATCAAGCTATTGCAGAGTACTCTTCACGCAGTCGCAGGTTTGGAGATGTAATCGGGTAGAGAGGGTGAGGCATCTTGCTAAAGCAGAGAACTCTGTCGGCGCTTGTACTCGCTCCAATTGTGCTTGGAGCTTGTTTTTTTGGAGGCGTGGCTTTCCTGAGCCTGATTGCACTTATTACCGGAGTTTGTGCCCGGGAGTACCGTAGCATGGTGGTTGGCGCAGGCATGGGCCTGAATGTCATGTTCATACCGTTATGTATGGCAATAGCTTTATCCGGGTTTACGAACCGGATTGATTGGCTTCTGGCATCAATCATTGCCGGTTCACTTATCCTATTAGCAATGTCGATAAAAGGAGGGGCACCAAACGGCGTTTTTGGCGTGGCCGGTGCGGTTTACATCGGCGGGCTGCTGGGCTCGTGGAGTTTGCTCAGAGCGCAACCTGACGGCCGTGAGTGGTGTTTCCTTGTATTGTTTGTTACATGGGCTAACGATATGGGTGCTTATTTCGGCGGACGGGCTTTTGGCAAGCGAAAGCTCGCACCGGCAATAAGCCCCGGCAAGTCGTGGGAAGGGGCGGCGTTTGGCTTGGGCGCGGGTGTTGCTGCAAGTACGTATTTTGGCTCATGGGTGGGGTTTTCCCCGGCGGTGGGCGCTCTTGCAGGTGCGTTCCTTGCAGTACTGGCACAAGTGGGAGATCTTGTTGAATCACGGCTCAAGCGGTACTGCAGGGTCAAAGACTCAGGCGACGCAATACCCGGGCATGGAGGCTTTCTTGACAGGTTTGACAGCCTTCTGTTTACCGGAACAGGAGGCATGTTACTCAAAGGGATATATGGGTTGTTATTCCATTAGTGACGCAGGAGCGGATGTAATTTTGACCTGGAAAAGCATATTTTGTACAGTCATATTGCTGGTAGGCATATATTTGTTTCTGCAATATGCCATGCCCTATGTTTTCCCGTTTGCTCTAGGCGCTTTTCTGGCGTTCCTTCTCGATCCGCTGGTGGTTTTGCTTGTAAAGCGCACCAGAATGACAAGAGCATGGGCGGCGTTCTTGTCTATCCTGGTTTTGGTGGTAGGCTTGGGCGTGTTTGTTTCATGGGGCGTAACCAGGGTTGCCCAGGAAGTAGCCGACCTTTACGGGTACTTGCCTCAATACTACGGGGAGTTTAACAAGATCCTTGGAGATGTTCTCAACATGGTAGGGGAGTTCTCGCAAAAACTGCCTGAACCCTTGGCCAGAATTGCCCAGGACCAGTGGAACAACCTGTACGCCCTGGTAGCTACCTTTGTTACAGGTGCCGGTGGATTTGTGAAAGGGTTACCAGGGTTTTCCGTGTCTATGTTTTTCACGATCATGAGCTCATATTTTCTTATCAAAGACAGAAGTGCCATATCCGAATCGCTCGAGCGGTTGCTTCCTGAGGAAACCTTCACTAATTTTAAGAATGTTGAAAGCAGCATAACATCTGGAATCGCTGCGGTAATAAGGGCCCAGGTATTGCTGGTGTTGCTGACTATGGTGATAAACATTGCCGGGCTCAGTGTTTTGAATACTCGGTACGAAGTTGGGCTTGGATTCTTGCTTGCAGTGCTCGATATATTGCCGGTAATAGGGCCGGGGCTCATCTATGTCCCTTGGATCCTCTACCACTTCATATGGGGCAACTTGACAACAGGCATTGGGCTGTTGATCCTGTATGCAGGTGTATCGTTTTTCCGGCAGGTAGTTCAGACTCAGCTAATTGGAAGGGAAATGGGCCTGCATCCCCTGGTAACCTTGTTCTCCTTGTATTTGGGTTTCAGGTTGTTCGGGACAATCGGTATAATCTATGGGCCTCTAATCGCAGTGTTAGTTGTGGGCTTATGGGTTGCAGGCATTATCCCCAACGAAGGTGGTGGAAACTGCTGAAAAGCATTGTTATTTTAGGTTCCACAGGCTCAGTTGGCTTGCAAACTATTGAAGTTGTTGCCAATAATCCTGGCCTTAGGGTGGTTGGCCTGGCTGCAGGCAGAAACTGGCGCAGAGTGCTTGAACAAGCCAGAACACTGAACGTGCCTAAGGTTGCTTTGTGGGACGCAGAAGCTGCGTGGAATGCAGAACAAAATAAGGCATATATGAATCTTGAAGATTTGGAGATCTTGTCCGGGCCGGAAGGCGTGGCGAATCTTGCGTGCCTTTCCGCCGCCGGTACCGTACTTCATGCTGTTCCGGGATTCCTAGGGGTTAGGTTGTTGCTCAGTTCTCTCGAGAGCGGGAAGCAGGTAGCTCTTGCGGGAAAAGAGGCGTTGGTCTCGGCAGGAGAACTGGTCGGCCCTTTTGTGCAGCAAGGGAACAGGATTCTACCTGTAGATTCTGAGCACTCAGCCATTTTCCAGTGCATCCAGGGAGAAAACCCGGAGGATGTGGATTATGTAACGTTAACAGCGTCAGGGGGAGCGTTTCGGGATCTGTCAAAAGAGGAATTGGGCACGATTACGCCTTCTCAAGCTCTTGAACATCCAACATGGAACATGGGCCCTAAAATCACGGTAGATTCCGCAACTCTGTTCAATAAGGCTCTTGAAGTTATGGAAGCCCATTACCTGTTCGGTTTGGCTTATGACAAGATTAAAGTGGCCATACACAGGGAAAGCATTGTGCACTCCATGGTCACGTTTAAAGACGGCAGCACCAAAGCCCAACTTGCAAAGCCGGATATGCGCCTGCCAATATCCTATGTAAGGTTTTCGTGACGCC
>DUTL01000058.1 GCA_012842105.1 Candidatus Fermentithermobacillaceae bacterium
CTTCTTCTTCCTCTTCCGTCTCATCGCCATCCGAGAACATGCCTCCCATCAGGCCGGGGCCTGCGCAATGGGAACCCGTGAACCCCGTCAGGTCCGGGAGGAAGCAGCGGTAAGCGGTTCTTCTCATGTGCCGCAGGGGTTCCTGGCCGGAGCCAGCCATGCTTGGTATCGCTTGGGAAGGGCATTCGAAGATAGGTGCACGGCCAATTTGACTGTTTATGATACATGCAGCCTACAGGGATCTCAAATTCGGGGGAATGAAACTTGTCCTACACGGCCCTGTACCGCACCTGGCGTCCTAACAAGTGGGAAGATGTGGTTAACCAAAAGCCGGTAATTCGAATTCTGCAAAACGCTCTTGTTGAGAGCAAAGTGTCTCATGCGTACCTCTTTTCCGGGCCGCGCGGAACCGGGAAAACCACTGTGGCAAGGCTCCTTGCTAAATCCGTCAACTGCAGCAGGCCTCAAGGCTCGGAACCATGTAATAATTGTGAGGCGTGTGAAGCAATTACCGGCGGCAGTTCAGTGGATGTAATGGAAATAGACGCTGCTTCAAACAGGGGTATTGACGAAATACGAAGCCTCAGGGAGAGCGTAAGGTACTTACCTGTAATGGGCAGGTATAAGGTTTATATCATTGATGAAGTGCATATGCTTACCCAGGAAGCGTTTAATGCTCTTTTAAAAACCCTGGAAGAACCTCCTCCCCATGTGATTTTCATACTTGCCACAACTGCGGCACACAAGATTCCCGTGACTATCGCATCAAGGTGTCAGAGGCTTGAGTTCCGGCGGCTTTCCATTCCAGACATTGAGGGCCGGCTGGAAACAATCCTGGTATCCCAGAATGCCCAATGGGAAGAAGGTGCCCTCAGGCTTGTGGCCAGGGCAGCAGCAGGTTCTATGCGTGATGCCCTTTCGGTGCTGGATCTTTGCCTCACTTATGGTGACGGAAAAGTTTTGGAAGCGGATGCCAGGGAGATTCTCGGCGCTACTTCCGCTGAAATCATGGAGCGGCTTTTCACAGCCATTGCCGCCCGAGACATCAAGAGCATCCTGGATGTTACGAAAGAGAACTCAGAACGGGGCAAAGACATGGGCGAGCTTTGCCAGGAGATAGGCGCGTATGCAAGAGATCTACTGCTCATTGCTTCAGGCGGGAGCAAAGCGGATTTGGGCAGAACCCGTCAGGAAGTTGAAAACATGTTGCCTATTGCCGGGGCCCTTTCCGGGGATATGTTGATAAGAGTTTTGAAAGCGATGTCAAATGCAGTCTCCAGTATGCGAAACAGCGATAACCCGCGGCTTGTGGCTGATATGTGTTTGCTTGGCTTGTTTCTTGAACGTGAGATTGACCAATCCGGTACTAGGGTTGTTACAGATGAAGCCATGAGCGTTGCCGGCAAACACGCAGCCAGGGAGCCGGTTCAAACACGGCAGGCAGTTGCCCACACTCACCGGCGGAAGGAAGACGGCAAACCCTACAGCGAACCTGGCCAGAAAATCCAAGAGCATTTGCCAGGGGGCGCCGGTGCCGAGGGCGGCCTGCTTGAGGCTGTTACATATTCATGGGATTCATTGCTTGAGCAGTTACAGAAAAACAGGAAAATCCAGGCAAGGGCTTACCTTTTGCCTGCCCGTCCGTCAAGAGTGATTGATGACAGAATCCTGGTGCTTGCCTATCCCAAAGGGTACGCTACTCACATGGAACAGATTCTTTCTGAACCGCACAAGCAAGTGGTCCAGAAATACATTGAGAAAATAACCAAACACAGAGTGGACCTCAGAGTTGAGGTGCAAGAAGGCCAGAACGGAAACAGCGGGCTGGATGGCGGCGAAACCAGTGATGATTTGCATCCCCTGGTGAAAGCTGCAATAACTATATTGGACGGAAAGGTTACTTAGGAAGGAGAGCTTCTTATGCCAAGATTTCCCGGGCCGGGCGGGCTCGACATGCAGAGGTTGATGAAAGAGGCGCAAAAGCTTCAAATGGAAATGACAAGGGTAGAAGAGGAGTTAGCTAACAAGGAAGTAGAAGGCACTTCAGGCGGAGGAATGGTAAAGGCTATCGTAACATGCGCGTTTGAAGTTAAAGCCATTGAAATTGCTCCTGAGGTAGTCGACCCTGATGACATAGAAATGTTGCAGGATTTAATTGTTGCTGCAGTGAACGCAGGCATGTCCAAGGCAAGAGAGACTAATGAAGCAGAGATGTCCAAAGTAACAGGTGGCCTGAATATGCCCACGAAATGGTGATTTGATGCAAGGTTATCCGAAACCGATTTCAGGGCTAATTGATGAACTTCGAAAACTACCCGGAATTGGCCCAAAAACAGCACAGCGGCTGGCGTTTCATTTGGTTGTTTCCGGGAAACCGTCTATTAATCGGCTAATTTACAGCCTGGGAGAGGTACGGGATACAATCGGATACTGTTCTGTATGTGGAAACCTCACAGACGTTGACCCATGTGCCATTTGCCAGGATCCGAAACGGGATCCTTCAGCCATCTGCGTTGTAGGCTATCCAAAAGACGTACTGGCCATTGAACGGGTTGGCGGTTACCGTGGTATGTTTCATGTGCTTCAAGGGTACATAGAACCTCTTAAGGGGATAGGCCCGGAAGATATCAGAGTTAAAGAACTCATTGCCAGGATAAAAGACAAACGGCAGGAAGTGAAGGAAGTAATCCTGGCCACCAACCCTGATATTGACGGAGAAACCACTGCACTTTATTTGGCCAGGACAATTAAGCCCCTCAACATCAAGGTAACTAGGCTTGCAAGAGGGCTTCCGTTTGGCGCAGACCTTGATTATGCCGACGAAGTTACACTGGCCAGGGCGTTGGAAGGG
This sequence comes from Candidatus Fermentithermobacillaceae bacterium, assembly GCA_012842105.1. Lineage (GTDB taxonomy): Bacteria > Bacillota > Sulfobacillia > Fermentithermobacillales > Fermentithermobacillaceae > DTU015. The sequence goes on from DUTL01000058.1 coordinate 2,852, forward strand.
CGCAGAGAGATATAACTGTTGTATAAATTTTCCACTGGAAACCCATACTGGAAGTAGTATCAAATGCCATCAAGACTGCGTACACATATGAATGTGGGGGCGACCAGGTGGATGCAACTATTTCCTTTGTTTTCAAAGAGGCAAGGCGGCCACGATGACGAGATGGCTCAATTGCTCAGATCGCTAAGGCAGGCCCAGAAGGATTACAATGTGGCATTGTCATGTTTTGAAGAAGTCACTGAAACTGACAGAGTCGACGAAGCTATCTTCCTGATGGAGGCAGCAAGGAAGAAATACTCTTATTACCTCAGAAAACTCAGAGACCACACGTCTGAAAAAGATCAAAGCATGTGCCGGTAAGTGAATTTCAGAGAATATAATCTCATTCCCGTTCATAACCATTTTCGGGAGGGATCTACTTTGGACCTTAACCTTATGTTGGGCATTACTGTGGCCTTTGTGATCGTATTCTTTGTTTTCAGGCTGCTTGCGGGTAAACTCAAGCACCTTGGCACGGTTGCGCTTAGATCATTGGTGGCGTTCTTTGGCATATGGGCGGTGAACATAGCCGGGGGCTTCTTCGGGTTTCACATGGGCTTGAACCTGATCACTGCTTTTACCATAGGCATCCTGGGAATTCCGGGCGCAATTCTGCTGCTTGCCCTAAAGTATCTTACCTGACGCCACTCTCCTTAAAGCGCGTGCACCCACGTTAGGGCAGGGAGGGGTTTGCCGGCAACCGTTTACGGCAAGTAATCTTTAGGGTCTATGGCCTGGCCCGCCACCACGACCTCAAAGTGGCAATGGGGGCCGGTGGTATCTCCCGATTCGCCTACATACCCGATAACTTCACCCCTGATTACCTTTTGCCCCTGGCCAACCACATATCTGGAAAGATGCCCGTACTTGGTGCGGTATTCGTCTGCGTGCCCTATTATAACAAGCCTTCCGTAGCCTTCTGACCATCCTGCAAATGTGATTGTTCCGCTCGCAGCGGCTTTGACTGCCGCACCTAGCGGTGCTGCTATATCAATACCGTCGTGAAACTGCCTCTTCCCTGTAATAGGATGTGTTCTCCACCCAAAGCAATCGGTAACTTCGCCGTCTACAGGCCACACAAATGAAGCTGACCTAGACTCTGAAGCAGTTTGCAAGCCAGGTTCGCCTGCCTTGGCTCCGGGTAATAGCAATACCTGCCCGGAGTCATCGTGTTCTTCCGTGCCACCCTGATTGGAGGTTCTGGAAACGTCAGGCGCGTTGCTTGCCGCCAGCGGTAACGCCACTTCCCAGGCACAGGGCTCTGAAAGCGCATCGAACTCTCGTTCCGGCCGCCGGGTTACAGGAGGATGCACGCTCAATTGTACATGTGCCTGGCCATTCCAGCTTTCGGGATCAGCCCTCCACAGCCCTGCACCTATACCTGCGGCTAAACAAAGTAAAGCCAATAATGGCCGCATGAAAACCGGCCAAAGCTGTTTAATTTCGAACACATAGATAGTTTTGCACTGTCTAGGCTTCATAGTATGGTAACACTCTCCTGGCAATATAATATTTACCTTAATGGGGAAATTATAATACCAGGACAATGATATGGTATTAATTACCGTATAACGGGGAGAAGGAGAATCGAACCGGCAAGAAGAAGTGAGGCAGGCAAAAGAGGAAATTTTCGGGGAATGTTCCCGGGAATGTTCCAGAAGTGTCTGCATCTACATGTAATGTTGATGCAGCCTGAAACAGGGATTGATATCCCATGTTTATCACTTATAATCTATATATGTGGTATTTGGGTTTTAAGGCACTTAGTTTTGGAGTGAGTACCAGTTGCCAACGCAGCTATTTGATGCAAGAAGCTGAATGTCTATGCGGTCGTCCTAACACGGCCTGCATGAAAAATAGGAAGGTACCGGCGGTGGTTTAGGGCCTGTGCCTTTTGTGAGGGAGTTTGCATAACATGCTTTATGTGAATTCTATGAAAAGTGTTTAGCAGGAATTTTCTTACCGGGAGAGAATATTTCTTTTTGCAGAAGAAAACCAATGCAGGCAGAACATTGCAGCCAGAATAGTCAATTAATGGCAACGGGGGCAACATAAGAAGACGGATAACGGAAAACAGGCAAGTGTATCGAGAAAGGAGGGTAAAGCTGCACTTTTAGTATTGCGAAGGGTTAGAACGTAAAGCCCAAACCGGGAGTTGGCGAGTTTGTGTTGAGTGCGGCAATGCAAATGGATGAAACTTGTTTGAACACGGATAAACCTCATTCCGGCCCGCCACCCGCCAGGAGGCGGGTGAACAGAGGATTAACTGTGCCGGATGTATCTGAAGCCGGGGGTAAGAAACTCCGGCGGCGTAAACTTAACAAAAGAGCCATATACATAACAATTGGAGTGCTGGCAGCACTTTTGATTATTGTCGTAGCCAATGGCAACCGTGCGAAACTTTTCGCGGTCATAGTCGACGGCGAAACGGTTGGATATACAGACGACAAATCCCTCGCAGGCAAAATGGTGAGCAGGCTTTCAGAGGAAGAATCATTCAGGATTGGCGCAGAGGCAATGCCTTCAGTTGAAGTAGATTGCCAGAAAGTCAAATGGGAAAAGGGCCTGGAGGTAATTGATCCAGATGACCTGGGGGAGATTCTTAAAGAGAGAATCGAGTTCATTGCCTCGGGCTATGTAATCTGCATAGACGGGCAGGACGTAGTAGCTTTGTGTTCAGAGGAAGCGGCGAGAGGGGCATTGGCCGACCTTCGAACCAATTACATAAACAGTATTGTAGTAGCCGGACATGCCACTGTTGAAGAAGTCTTGATAAAAGAGAAAATCGACATAGTTAAACAAGAGGTTCCCACGTCGCTGTTCCGGAGCAGGGAAGAGGCAGAGAAGATCCTTGCCCGGGGCACGGATAAGATGCTCAACTACATAGTTCAGCGCGGAGACAGCTTGTGGGCTATTGCTCAGGCCAACCACATGACTGTTGAAGATCTGAGAAAGGCAAACCCGGAGATCAATGGTGACTTGATCAAAGAGGGCGAGAACCTCAACCTGGTCGTGCCTGATCCTTACGTAACCCTGTCTAGCCGTGAGACGGTAACGTATACAGTTTCCATTCCATTTTCCGTACAGGTAACCCACGATTCCTCTATGTGGCCATGGCAGGAGACAGTCACACAAGAGGGTAAGAGCGGCCAGAAAGAAGTTACTGAGCAAATTTCAAGGGAAAATGGCAAAGAGGTTTCAAGAACCAAACTTTCTGAGAAAATCATTTCTTATCCTGTAACCAAGAAAATCACAAGGGGCAACAAGCAAGTGCCTGAAATGGGTTCAGGTGAAATGGTTTGGCCTGTACAGGGCACAATTACTTCTAAGTTCGGGTGGCGTTGGGGTTCATTCCACAGGGGAGTCGACATTGGAGCTTCAACCGGCACTGCCGTGAAAGCGGCAGATTCCGGTATGGTGACCTTTGTGGGTTGGAACGGCGGCTACGGAAATCTCGTCAAGATAGATCACGGTGGGAAGCAAACCTGGTATGCTCACTTGTCTAAGTTTGCAGTATCTACAGGGCAAGAGGTAAGTAAAGGCGACGTTGTCGGGTATATAGGCAGCACAGGCATCTCTTCAGGGCCACATCTCCATTTTGAGGTCCATGTTGATGGCGTTGCCAAAGACCCGTTAAGTTTCTATAAATAAACCAGCTATTGTAAGACAGAATGCCGGTATAGCAGGATAATTGGGAGAATGAAACCATGGCAAGGCTCGTAATTGAAGGAAGAAGAAAACTAACAGGCAAAGTGAGAATCGGAGGTTCCAAGAATTCCTCGGTAGCCATAATACCGGCGGCCCTTCTTGGTGAAGGCCCGTCTACATTGGAAAATGTTCCTGCTATACTTGATGTGAAAGTGTTTGCCCAGATCCTTAAGGATCTGGGCGCACTTGTTTCTTTGAACAAGAACACAATGACAGTCTCTCCCAATGGTTTTACGTCTCATATTGCCCCGTACGACCTGGTACGAAAGCTCAGGGCTTCTTATTATCTTATGGGAGTGCTTCTGGCCAAGTTTGGCAAGGCAGAGGTTGGGCTTCCGGGCGGGTGCGATATCGGCCCAAGGCCTATAGATCAACACCTGAAGGGGTTTAGGGCCCTGGGTGCGGATGCCTCTGTAGAAGGCGGGGTTGTACGGCTCTATGCAAGCAAACTGGTAGGCGCTCCGGTGTACCTCGACATACCGAGCGTGGGAGCTACTATCAACATTATGCTTGCAGCTTGTATGGCTGAGGGCACTACCCTTATCGAGAATGCCGCCAAAGAGCCACACGTGGTGGATCTGGCCAATTGCCTGAACTCCATGGGAGCCAGGATCAATGGAGCCGGCACTGATATTATCAGGATTAGGGGAGTCAAAACCTTAAAGGGGACTTGCCATTCAATTATTCCCGATGACATAGAAACCGCCACTTATATGATGGCAGCAGTAGCTACAGGCGGCGACATTGAAATATGCGGCGTCATAACAAAGCACCTTGAACCTGTAGTGGCGAAACTTAAAGAAGCAGGGGCCTTGATTGAGCAAAACGGAGATTTCATCAAGGTTGTCGGCCCCGAGCGGCCCAAACCGGTGAACGTAAAAACCCTGCCGTACCCGGGTTTTCCAACTGATGCCCAGCAACCGCTTACTGCGGTTCTTACGCGGGCACGGGGCGTGAGCGTTGTTCAGGAATCGATGTACGATAACAGGCTCGGATATGTAGGTGAACTTGTCAAGATGGGGGCAAACATCAAAGTCCAGGGCAAAACCGCAGTCATAGAGGGGGCTCCCAGGCTTGTAGGATCTCCTGTAAGGGCAACTGACCTGAGGGCAGGGGCCAGCCTGGTAGTGGCCGGGTTGTCTGCTGCGGGCACTACGGAAATATACGGGCTTGAGATTATTGAAAGAGGCTATGAGTCAGTCGTGGATAAGCTCAAGACTCTTGGTGCTTGTATCGAGCGTATAGAGGATTGACTCTTTGAGAATTAACTCCTGAAACCATTTTGTATGCCACTCATTGAACATGACTTTGAACATGGGCTGCGTTCCGGCTCATTCATGTCTGCTGCAGCAGGCCGGCTGATTCACACCTGTGCCGGATAACCTTCCAACCGGTTTTGCCACTTTGCCTACCTAATCCCTCGATGGGATATATAATAGTGTTAGGTACAATACAGGCTACAATCCGGGAGGTTGAGCTTTCGGCCAGGCACGAGGCCATAATTGGGCGTTCCATGGCAAGCGTGCCGGTAAGTGGACAACATAGAAGCATAATCTCTGCGTTTTGGGGGTGGGGTTTTGGATATTGAACCTTATGAAAACCACAACTTTAACGGGCCGAAGTCAAAGAAACCTAGATTATGGTCCTACCTCTTGGTAGGGCTGGTAGGCGCTGTTATCGGAGGTTTGCTCACAGCAACTGTAGTGCCCCAGATCATAATCGGAAGAATGGACGCGCTGCAGATCTCGGTGCCGTCTTCCATGGCTGCTCTTGGAGGGGAAAATTCTTACTCAAGCCTCAGGTCCGCCGGTTATGTACCTTCCGGCGATCCCTGGCAAGTGGTGGTTGATGCAGCTGAAAATGTGAGCCCGGCGGTTGTCGGTATAGTCAACAGCAGGGCACTCTACGATATTCTCGGCCGGGAATATGTTAGAGACACATCAGGCTCGGGTGTAATAATTACAAGCGATGGATATATCGTCACCAACAACCATGTGGTATCAGGAGACTCCCGGAAGCTTGCGGTATTGCTTGCAGACGGGCGCACAATGGATGCGAAGATAGTTGGGACAGATCCGGCCACTGACCTTGCAGTGGTCAAGATTGAAGGTTCGGGCTTTCCCACAGCCGTTTTCGGCGACTCAGACAGCCTGAAGCCAGGGCAGTTGGCTATTGCAATTGGCAATCCTTTGGGCATGGAGTTTAACAGGTCGGTTACAGTTGGTGTGATTTCAGGCCTGGACAGGGTGCTCAGGATCGGTGACGGGTATATGCGCCTCATTCAGACCGATGCAGTTATCAACCCCGGCAACAGCGGCGGCCCTCTAATAAACGGCGATGCACAGGTGATCGGGCTGAACTCAGCAAAACTCGATGTGCCTGCTGTAGAGGGCATGGGTTTTGCCATCCCCTCAAACCAGGTTAAGCGCATAGTTACAGAAATCATGGAGACAGGCAAGGTTCGCAGGGCTTTTGCAGGATTAAGCCTTATGGACCGCACGGAAGCCAAACTGTACAAGCCTAACCTCAAGATTGACCGGGGAATTTATGTATACGATGTAGTTTCCGGCGGGCCTGCATCTAAAGCGGGAGTTCGCAAGGGGGATGCCATCATTGAATTTGGAGGCCGTACCGTAAATGATCTGGCCACGTTTGTGGCCCTGATATCTGAGCAATCCCCCGGGGATAGCGTTAAGGTCAAGGTTCTCAGAGACGGGCAGGAGCTGGGATTTGACGTAACCTTGATTGAAGCGCCTTCAGACAACCGCTGATAAAGAGAATCTGAATGCAGTGCAAGTGTGCAGGAATATAGCAAGCGGCTGCGTATTGTGTTTATGTTATGCACAGTTAAGCACACGGCAGCC
>DUTL01000059.1 GCA_012842105.1 Candidatus Fermentithermobacillaceae bacterium
ACTGTTCAGAACCTTCACCCTGCTCACCTCTGTTTTTAACATATGGGAAATCGCAGTCACAAAAACCTATTTCCGCAAAATGAAAAGACATCACAAAAATGTGGCCGGTGCCGCCACCATATCCATTCAGAACCTCAACTCTAACTTTTACGTACACATCTTTACCTAAATATCTCTTACCAAAAACTCTCATATTTGAACGATTTGGATACCGTTGATCTTTTACAGTTTCTGTATAATCATGAACGGTGAGGCGGGCCAGTTCTCGTTTCAAAACTTCTACTTCGTCTTCGTTTGGAAACAATTTGGACATAGTGTACCTGTTAGAGTACTTGATATCCCTATCCATGTCTACTTTTCGATGAGTCTGAAAATACAGTAAAGCTGTTCCTGCTTGAAGTAGATATTTTAGGCGATCCAAAAACGTTGTAACTTCGATCTTACTCTCAATTACCCTCTTTTCACCTAGTTTACTCCTCTTCATAGTACCTCGCCCTTTACGTACTGTCAAGATTTTTAGTATCAATTGATACCAACCGACCAAATGAAATAATTGTCTCTGTAAACCAAAAACCTTTGGCCAGCTCAAAAACCACCATGCACTAGAAGATTGAGGTATATACCATTGCCAAAATACCGATTTACATCGACATATTTTAACATAGCTTTCCTTGCTACTCTGGGATATCCAAATCCTGTTTGAGATTGGATTCACTTTAAGGCATTTCCGGGAGTCTTTCGGCATTTTCTATACCTTAGTTCATAAGACCTACAAAACACAGATTCACTTGCGGTGGATTAGAATTCCAGGGTTCCCCCCCAACCTCGTCACCTATGTTTCTTCTCACACTATAGTCACATCCACTCAGCCGCCTAGCCTGTGACAACACCCGGCCCGGTGATACAATAGAGCCAATCTTCGTTGACAGCCATGCAGCCACTGGCCGAATAACCGGTGTAGCGTCCATAGGAACATGCTCGAAGCAGATAAGAAGGAGACGGGTATGAGCAAATCGCTTAGAAGCCTCCTCAAACAAAGGGATTTTACGTTGCTATTGGCTGGGCAATTTGTTTCGAAACTAGGTTCCGGTATTAATGGAATTGGATTGACGCTTTACGTAATGAAGTTCGAAAATCCGATTCTTGGGCTAGGAACACTAATGCTGCTTCTTCACATTCCTTGGCTTATGTTTGGGCCTCTTGCAGGAACTCTTGCGGACCGCTATAGCAAAAAGTCAATCATCATTATGTGCGACATACTTCGGGGAATTTTTGGAATATTGCTGTTCTACTCTAACAGCCTTGTAGGCTTTTATGCAATTGTGTTGTTAATTACTACACTGGATGTGCTTTTCTCACCTGCTGTCGGAAGTTTTTTACCCTTTATTGTCGCTAAAGATGAACTAGAAGAGGCAAATTCCGTGTATTCAGCATCAGGCGAAGTTGCACGTCTCATCGGCCCTGCCTTAGGAGGTACTCTGGTGGCTCTCTTAGGGACTTCCAGTGTATTCTTGATCAACGGAATTTCGTACATCTTGTCAGGAATCAGCGAAACCTTCATTTGTGATAAGGGAATTAGCGCGAGCCAAAGAGAGAAACAATCCACCTTAGATGACATCACAGAAGGTATCCAGTACACAAAACATCACAAGAGAATGGGATTTATTATCATTTTCTTTGCGTTTGACTCTGTTGCACTTGGCGGAGTACCCATTGCCTATCTCAATTTCATCCGCCATGACCTGATGACATCAGAAGCACTCTATGGCCTGTTCATGACCATCAATGGCATTGGATACTTGGTAGGTTCTCTGCTAGTTCCAAGATTGCAGACAACGTGGACAAAGTTGGAATTGATGATCAAGGGAACGGGAGTCTATGGATTCTTCTTGGTATTGTTTGCGCTTTTCAAATTCATGCCTTACAACATGCTCTTGTTTTTCTTGTTAGGAGTAGTTGCATCACTCGTTAACGTGTCATATTCGATTTTCCTGCAGCAAGAGGTGGCAAAAGATATGATTGGACGGGTATACAGTTTGGACATGGCTTTGAGCACTATTACCGGGATGCTGTCCATTATCTTAATCACATTATTGGGGGATCGTTTGTCAAACACTACGTTAATCTTGTTGTTCGCAGGGATTACGATACTTATCAGCCTTTATGGGCAAACCAAAATTGAGGCGCTGGAGCAAGAAACAGAAGACAACTCATGAAATGGCAGGTGAAACGTTGGGGACGGTCTTAAACGTTTCATTGAAGCCCCACAGACTCTAGAAACGGTGAGTGAAACGTTTAAGACCGTCCCCAATGTTTCAGTTTTTCACGAATCGCGTCCGGCTATCGATACTCCTCCTATCAGGCAGTAAGGTAGAATCAATGAGCCAAGGTTCTTGGCCTCCCGGCTCAACGCCAGAAGGTTGGACTTTAAGTGAGTAAAGATGTTTAACGAGAACATACAGTCTTTTAGCCTGCCAACCTTCTCGCCGTCTATCACGAGATATCCCAGGGCGATGTTGCCTGTGACCGTACCTGTATACGGATTGCCGGCCCAGGCCCCCATGGTCTGGTCAATAACTATTCCCCTTTTCATCCCTTTTAGAAGATCCTCCCACGATGTTTCGCCCGGAAGCACCAGAAGGTTATTCGGGCTTGCTCCTTCGGGCGAACCAGTACCAATGGGCTGCCTTCCAAGCCGGTGTGCAGATTCAAGATCCAGGAGATATTCTCGAAGCACTCCGTTTTGGATTAACGGGGTTCTCCGGCAGACAACACCCTGGCCATCGTAAAGCTGGGTTCCAAGGCCCCCGTCAAGAGTGCCATCTTCTACAAGCGAAAAGGAAGGCGAAAAAACTTGCTCGCCAATCCTATCTTTCAAAGGGCTGATTCCTCTCATTACAGCCCGCCCGTTCAGGCAAGCCAGAGCCGGGCTTACCATGTCAATGAATCCCGTGGGAGTAAACAGTACATCATATACACCTGGTTCCACAGGTACATTCTTGCGGCCGATATCAAAATCTGCTTTGAGTTTCGCCTTGATCCTCGCAAGATCATATTCCAAATCCGTAGATGCATCCCAATCCCAGGAACTGAGGAGGTTTTGTCCTTCCACAAACTGAAACCCACTGGAAACAGTGAAAGAAGTCTTCCTTAATGTTGCATCCAGCCCTTTGGTGTTGCTTATGCCTCTTTGTGTGACGCTCTTGCGAACGCCCGCAAATCCCTGGATGGAAGGGTCCAACGACTTGATAAAATCGATGAGTTCTTCTCCAAGTGAAATCATCCGGCTGATGTCGATGTCCGCAACATCTTGGTCGAACACTTTTGGGTCCGCAGGAGGCTCAGGCTCCGGAAATCTGTAACTTACAGCCGACCCGAACTCAGCCACGTTGAGTGCGTTTTCCAGAAGTTCCTTCTCTCCCCCGGCCCGTGTTGACCCGGCAACTCCTAGTTTACCTGCCTTGATGACCTGCAGGTTGAGGCTCAAAGATTCGATATCTGCAATTTTCTTCAGCCGGTTGGAATCGAAGGAAACCGACGTGTTCTTGGACTCTGTTGTAACCAAAGTGGCTTCAGTTCCTCTGGCAATCGCATCTTCTAAGAGTTTCCTCACTTCTTCTCACCTCCAATGACCACCTTCTGAATGCGAATGTGAGGCGAACCCTGGGCTACCGGGAGAGGGCTTTGGCTGCCCTTGCCGCAACCGCCCGGGCTGTTCTTAAACTCGAAGTCGTTTCCTATCATATCTATGCTTCTGAGGGTATCGAACACGTTGCCGGAAAGGTTCACGTCGCGAACCATCTCGGCAATTGCTCCGTTGCGTATCATATAGGCTCTGGAAGGTGCAAAAGTAAACATTTCCCCGTTTGTCTGGCCACCGTAACCGCCCTTAACGTACACTCCCAGTGAAACTCCTTGGAGCATTTCCTCAAACGTATGCTTTCCCGAAGCTATGCACGTTGTGCGCATCCTTACAATAGGGGGAAACCTGTAGTTCAACGCACGGGCGTTTCCTGTAACATGCTCATTCATTTTCGCGGCGCTTTCCCTGCAATGCAGATGGCCAACTACAACACCGTTCTTAATAAGGTAGGTTTTCTGCATTGGCACTCCTTCATCGTCATACTTTGATTCGCCGCGATTCGGCCCTTCAATACCGCTGTCGTATATGTGGAGTTCATCCGAACCATACCTCGTGCCAATCTTGAGGAGTTCTTTCATCCTCTCATCTTCGTCAAGGTCATCAGATTCACTGAGATGGCCGAAAGCCTCATGTACGAAAAGGCCTGCCATATCCGGGTCGAGGATAACCGTATACTGCCCCGCTTCAACAACAGGTGCATGCAGCATTTCCCTGGCAGCCCCGGCTGCTTCCATCACCTCGTTTTCAAGCCCCAGTGCTACGCCGTAATCATGATTTGACCCGAATTTCGCCGAATCCTGGGTAGTGAGCCTGTCTTTGGTGGCAATGGCAGTAAGCCCGCCGCCAAGGTCCATCTTTTCCTGGTAAATGTATGTACCGTCTGAATTTGCGAAATGCAAGTGAGTATGCCGGTCCATGTAAGAAACCGAAGACGAGGTGATCTCAGGAGAGCCCAAGATCAGCCGATTGTAGCCTTCAAGAAGCTCCATTTTCTCCTTAAGGGGCACGGCAAAAGCTTCTTGTCCGAAATTCCCGTGTACATGGTCCGCCACCGGATCTACGGGATACAGACTGATCTCTTTGTTCAACCTGTCTCCCAGAATTCTCGCCTGGGCACAAGCTTCTTCCACTTTCTTTTCCAGATTGTCCAGGCGGTTGAACGAAATAAACCCCCAGCCACCCCGGTAGAGGGCCCTTACGTTTCCGCCAACTGAGACGTTTTGCGCCACAAGTTCTGTGTCGTTACCTCTCAGGCGCACCACAGTCTCTTCGGTTTCTTCAATCCGGATCTCACAGTACTCTGCAGTTGAGTGCTTGAGCGCTTTGCTCATAAGATCCCTCAGGTCTGTTTGCAATGTGGGATTTCCTCCTTTCTATTACTGTCTACCAGATCACTGCCATAAGGCCGCTTGAGGTTAATGTGCCTTTGAGGGGCCGTTTCCGTGACAGACGTTTCTAAAGGTGTCATTGCCATTTACCTTCCAATGTCAATTTACTGCATTGGGTGAAACTCGTCAATATCTATCTTGAATTATCTGAGTACATGATTTAATAGTTTAATAATAAGATTGAATATTTATCAGGCCGCCGTTTCGACAAAACGCATGAGCCACCTGACCCACAAAACCTATCTTCGCAGTTGAAGAAACTACCAGAGCAGATAATGAAGGAGGCCTCCCTATCCTATAAGCAATATTGCGTGCCATAAATGGTGCATTATTGGCACTCTTTAGCACAGGTTTGTGAGCCGGGAAGGCCCATGGTAAGAACGGGACTGGTGACACGGCTTGAATTATTCGGTATCTCTGCTCCCTCGAAATACCCACAAACGGGAGCCAAAGTAGTTCACAGGAAGTGTGAAACAAGCCGTCACAGCTTTGGCGATCATCTTCGGCAAATGAAGGTAGCCGTAGAAAAAACGTAGACAAAGCAAACTCAGCCCCAGGGAGCAGGTGTTCACTATGACGAACCTGGCAAATTCACCACCTGTAAACCGGCCCTTCTGCCGGAAGGTCCAGTTACGGTTGATAAAATAACTGTTGACTGTGGCTGTGGAATAGGCAATAAACTGGGATACATATACACTCACCCCAACAAGATGTGCCAAAACGAAGAAAACCCCGAAATCTACTACTGTGTTGGTTACGCCTGTCATGCTGAATCGAGCAAACCTCTGTAATTCCTCTACGCTAATGCGCTTCCCTGCTTTTCGCAATACGCTTCAGTCTCCTTGAATCTCCAGAATCCCCCTGCCGTTTTGGTCTCTTTTTACCCGTACACGAAGACAGCCCTCCATATCATAGAAATCGAACAGGCCATGACCCAGGGAATCTCTTTTGAGCGGCACAAAATCACCGTTATCGAACAAATAGCACAGATCATAGTCACCAAAATCATCATAACTCTTGTAGATCGGCACAGTAGATGCAATAGGCGTAACAGATGGAACAGATGGCCTATTGCCGATGGCCTGCAAAGCTCCTGTCAGCGCCCACTGACTTTCGGTAACTCCGTGAATGTGCTCGTGGTAGAAATAACTCTGTTCCACAAGGTAGGACGGGTCTAAATTTAGTGCCACAATCTTCTCACCGGAAGTAACATCGCCTATAGCTGAATCGAGTTTCTGCACAATCGCCACATCATTTTCGGTGGTAACCCGGTAATCATGCAGTTCGGCTACGGAAGCCGTTAGGAATATGATGATAGCCGCAGTCGCCACTATGGGTTTCAGCATGGTTGTTCTTCTCCCCACAGGAACTGCTGCAAAAATCAATAGCGATTCAACAACAAGGGCAATACCGGCAAACGACATAACTGTGCAGCGTATACTGAACCACGGGTTGGCAATGAAAAAGAACGGTATAACAGGAGCAACACCCAGGATTATTCCACAAAGAAGAGTGGCAAGCCCTTGTTTCCTCATAGACATTTTCTTCCCAGCCGGCTTTTCACAGGGCACCTTCTCCTTGCTCGCAAACAACAAGAACACTCCTGCCGCACACAGGATAAGCAGGAGATAAAACCATGCATGGTCCTGTAACATGATCCTGAGGCCGCGGAAAAACCCCCTCCAGGTAATGTAAAATCCACCTCCTAAAAATGCACTTTTAAGCTGCTGAAGTACTTCCGGAAGAAATACTCTAAAATAGTAGGACGTATTAGGCAGTACTAGTTCCATGCGCTGTCCGTACAAGCTGCTGTCCCTGAACAACCATGTAAAACCCATGTAAGAGCAAAAGTTTGGGATCCAAAGCAATGCCCAAAGAGCTTTCTGTCCTAAACTCCTTAGGTTCAGTAAAGCAATGACCAGGGTCAGGGCAATGGAGAACAACATGGCTTGTTCATAGAAACCAAAAGATACAAGTTGGAGAACAGCAAAGAGAAGAATGTGATACCATTTTCCACAATCAGCAAAGCGCTGCAAAAACCACCCGGAAGCAACAGCAAAGAACAGGCCGCACAAGATTCGAGAAGAGGCAGATACCCAGTACGTACCTTCAAAATTCATAGGTGTAAGGCACAATACGGGAAAAAACATAAAACTTACATCAAAATGACGGCGAAATATAAGATATAAAAGCACGGCAGCAGTGGCGTGCAAAGCTGTCAGGCCCAAGACAGCTATAATCATGTTATCGAAGGTCTTGGCCCAGATGAACAGGTCTGCGAGGCCTGCCAATGGCCGTGCCGCCAGCAGCCCGAGCCGCCGTATGAGGCCCAATTTCGAACCACCGAAGTGTTCGTAGTTAAAATACTGGATGTAGTCATCAAGCTGGTAAAAGTACCTGAAGCCATAGTATAAGAATCTTAAGCACATTATGGGATAAAGCAGAGAAAACAGTCTCAGAAATACTCGGAATTCTCGCCTTCCATGTTCTCTGTCATACACCGCCTTGTCCTCCGTAGCGGTTCGAACGAAGCCAGACCTTCACCAGATCCCGGAGCATGAGGCCTGAGTCCCGCAATACGCGTACCTTTGACTTGCCGTGAGTGAGAAGTTTTACGGGCATTTCATCAATCCTGAAACCCATGTTACGAGCGATACACAACACCTCCATATCAAAAGCAAAGCCGTCTACTTGAGTACGGCGAAATACCTGCTCGGCAGCGACACGCGTAAAGCCTTTAAATCCGCACTGGCTATCAGAAACGCCCAATCCGAGCACGGCGTTTACTATAAAGACAAAAATGTTGGAAGCAATCTTTCTCATAAGAGGATAAGAGTCGTAACCGTGATCCCAGATTCTCCGCGATCCTACAACCACATCACTCCGGCCCGACATAAGCTTATCATAGCCTGTTCTTAAGACCTCAAGCCCGTAAGGAAGATCCGCGTCGCAGAAGAAAACGACTTCGCCGCGTGCCAATAACATTCCCGCCCGCACCGCATACCCCTTGCCCCGATTAGGCTCATATGACAAAATCCGGATACTGTCATTCTCGTATTGTTCTGCAATTCTAAGAGAGGCATCAGTACTGCCGTCATTCACCAAAATCAGTTCGTATTCACCGAACTCAGTGGCAAGATAACCCGCCGCCGTGCTTGTGGTATCAGCCAAAATAGCTTCTTCGTTGTAGAAAGGTATAACTAACGTTATGATACGAGTCCCCTCCTACGGCTTGCTTTTTCGAACAGGCAAACCTGAATTACAGGATAGCACTTGCCTGCCCTGAGGACAGTGTAACAGATTAGTAATCGGGTTACAGAAACTTCATGACGATTAAGCATCAGTCAAGCTCCAGTCTTAAGCATTTCTCCGGAAACCTCGTAATCGAACACAAAACGCACAGAAGTCATCAAGGTTCTCACAATGGCATTGCCTGGCTCGTAGCCCAGCCGCCCATGGGCTTCCAAGCAGCCGACCGGCTCGCCCGAAGAGCCACTTCGGCGGATTTGCGGGCTTCCCGGAGGCCGACTGGCTCGGATGTAGAGCCACTTCGGCGGATTTGCGGGGTTCCCGGAGACCGACCGGCTCGCCTGGAGAGCCACTTCAGCGGATTTACGGGGTTCCCGGAGACCCACCGGCTCGGCTGTAGAGCCACTTCGGCGGGTTTACGGGCTTCCCGGAGACCGACTGGCTCGCCTGAAGAGCCACTTCGGCTAGGCTGGAGTCCACCGCGACAATCCCCGTCTATAACTTGCTCACTAGTAGGCTAACGGTAACTGAAACATACCACTGTTCCCATTGCCGTGATTTGATTACCGCATCCCCGGGCGCCATATGTCATTGCCACACCCTGTTCACAAATTACCGTTACCTTACCTGAACTACGACACCGTTGATTCTAATCTCCCTCACCTGTTCCAGATCAATAGGGCAACTTGGGAAAATTCTTGGCCCTGGCTGTCTTGCCATCATACGTGATATGTGCAAACCCGAATTCTATCTATCAATACCTTTTACATGCAAAAAAGGCTATAGTGATTTCGCGAAATGTTTAAGAGCGGGCTTAGTAAAGACAGTGAACACTGCATATAGTAAGCGAACTACGTAATAAAGAACACTCTCCTGATACTGCACTAAAGGTCGACAATGCTTACGGTGAACTCTTGGCATCAATGGGTAGCTCTAAACATACTGTCTTCATTATTTGCCCTCAACTTAAGCGAAAGATTTTCGCCAAACGGAGAATCGGAAAATCAGGTGTTCTGATCAGGGTCAACTGCAGTTCACACGAAAATACTCCCGATAAACTTATCACTAATTCTGTCAGGCATCAGTCTTGAAGCATTTCCCCCACGAACTTCTGGATCGAATCAGAAAACGCACGGAAGTCACCGAGGTTCTCTGAAATTATGTGGAGCAATTCTTCTTCAGTAACCTGGTGATATAGGTGGACCATGCGATTGCGGTAACCGGCCATCTGGATTAGCTTCTCACCTAGTTCTTCTGATACAATACCCTGCTGTGCCAAACCACGGGCTATAGATTTGTATTCCATAGATAAGTCGGCAAAACCGCTCTTGGCTAGTATGTGCCGGCCGATATCAAATACAACTTCCAGCGCTCTTCTCAAATAACTCTCAGCAGCAGCGGACTTGATGTTGTCTTGGCAGAATTGTTGTTCCCCGGTACGTGCCAGTTGACTCAACTGCAGGATATACTCCCTAAGCATTAGTAATCGCTGTTGAACCAGAATCCTGTTGACATTCATTGTCTAACCCTCCAGCGCTTCCTCAAGGAATCTCTCTAAGAACGGCTTGAAGTCGGCGGCCCGCCTGAGGATGTTCATTTCGTAATCATCCCTGCGTTCTTCTGAAGATGCATAAATGCACTGGCCCTTGAATATTTCTACTTGAAATACCGAGTGGTTTTCTTCAAGAAAGACCAGGTCCAGAGGGAACGGCTCAAATATGTCGCTCAACGCAACAGACAATTTCGCGTAGAGTTTGCCTCGTGCAGCGGGCGGTGGCAAAGAATCGTTGGTAACAACGCCCACATCAATATCGGACAACGGATCCAAAACCTTTACTTCTTTGCCATGAAGGATCTTCAAGCCATTGGTGGCTTGAGACCCGAAAAGGTACACCAGATCTAAATCAAACTTCTGAGCTATTTCCGCTAATGCAGCTTCTTTTCCCACTGTAACCTACCCCTATTTGAATTTCCCGGTTACTGCTGTAATTATAATCCATATCATGCCAGATGCAAGGCTGGATGCAATTACTGCTGGATAGATTTCATTTAATTTTGAGACGCAGCAATTCATAAATGATATCCATAAGAGATCTATACTTGGCTTTCTGGCTACGCTGTGCCACACCGGCGACTTAGCCACTTCGGCAGATTTGCGGGCTTCCCAAGGACCGACTGGCTCGTCTGTAGAGCCACTTCGGCAGATTTGCGGGCTTCCCGGAGACCGACTGGCTCGCCTGTAGAGCCACTTCGACAGATTTACGGGCTTCCCGGAGACTAACTGGCTCGGCTACGCGTTGCCGCGTTATTTCAACCGTCCTCTTATGATACACAACTCCCGCAAAGCACGTGTACCGAAATCCTCTCCGGTTTTGGAAAACCACTTGAGCTCTTCCCAGGCGCGGAGTACCCAGGTAAAGCTCAGGAGCACGTACCTACAACCCGGCTTGCTCTGCAACACGCTCATGCCTGATAAGAGACTTCTCGCGCCAGGCTCCGCGGCGGTACCAAAGGTAGGTGAATACAGCGCCCAGGACCCAGCTTAGAAGCAGCGAGAAGAATATAGCATCGGGCGATCCTGCCGGATAGGTTTCGCTTCTTGTCAGCCACGCCAAAAGATAAGCCAGGGGCACGCGGATACCGACTGTAGTGAACATTGAAATCCACATTGACGGCATCGTATCGCCTGCGCCGCGCATAATCCCGCCGAAAATCTGGGATATTGCCACAGCCACATAGCCAGCGGAGAGTATGCGAATCTGCCGCACGCCAAGAACAATGATTTCCTCCGTGGTAGTAAACATGCGTATAAGGTTCTCGCCAAAAACAAGCAACAAGGCCACCAGCGCCAGAGATGTGGAAAGACTTATTTTCAGAATATTCCTGGCCCCTTGGGATACGCGATCCATCCTGTTTGCCCCTATATTTTGGCCAACAAACGTGGCGATTGCCATTCCAAAGGTGAAGTTTGGCAGCATTGCAAAACCGTCAATGCGCATAACTGCCGTGGTACAAGTGACAACCTGGTAGCCCATACTGTTGGTAAGCGCCTGTACAAATACCATGGACATTGAAAAAATAGCCTGGGTGATGCCTGCGGGCAGCCCCAACCTGAGCAATTGGCCGGTGAGTTCCCTGTCTGGGATCAAAATGGACCGGTTTATCTTAACAACGTCTTTCATTTTGAGTAATCTGATAACACAAAGCACTGCAGAAACAGCCTGAGAGATAATCGTTGCAAGCGCTGCGCCTGCAACTCCCATATTCAATCCTGCAATGAACCAGATGTCCAGACCGACATTGAGAAGTGATGCAAGCAGCAACACCAACAAAGGGAAGGTGGAATTGCCCAGCCCTCGCAAGACGCCTGATACTATGTTGTAAAATCCGCTGAACATGATGCCAGACAATATTATGGTTAAGTAGGCATAGGCAAGATCAAAGGTTTCCACAGGAGTATTCGTCAATCGCAGCAATGAGCCTGACATGGGTATTCCAACTCCCATAATCAAAACTGAAGATATGAAAATCATGGTCATTGCATTGCCAATTGAATGAGACAGGGTTTCCTTTTCTTTGGCACCAAAATACTGAGCCACCATGATGCCCGTACCTGTTGAGATCGCCATGAACATAACCAGCAACAGACGAATAACCGGAAGCGTTGTACCAATAGCTGAAAGCGCCCTGTCGCCTACATACCTCCCCACAATTATTGAATCTACCGTGCTGTACATCTGCTGGGCAAAGTTGCCGATCAAAAGGGGGATAGAGAATCTCAGCAAGTTCGACATTGGCCTTCCACTTGTCATGTCTTGCGCGCCAAGCAGCTCGTTAATCCTCTTCAGCATTCAGACCCCCCTTTTCCCTTGATGATTATGTCATGCATATCACGCTCATGCAAGAGGACGCGAACAGGAGAGTTGTCACCGCAGGTACCGCGTATACAGTTCCTTCAACTCACCATCATCCTCTTTTTCAACCAGCGCTTCATTCTCTTTGCTCCAATACCTTGTAAATCGCATTCCGGCTTTGAGCGGCCCTTCACCGGCTAATCTCAGGGCACGGCCGATGTATTCTCTGTTAATAGCCTGGGCCTGCCTGCAAAGTTCCTCCCCATTAGTTTCGTCTGCCAACCTAAATAACTGATTCTGGTATTCTGTGAGTACCGGGTGAAGCCGTTCCTTGTTGGTATCGTAGTCCTTCAAAACAGCCCGGAACAGCAAGTTGTTGTACTTCCACCTCTTAATGCCTTCGTTTTCATCGCGTGCCTGGCGAAATGAGTCATTTGTCTGAGGCATGGCCGTACTGCAGGGCCCAGTGCCTGTACCCTGGTCATATGATTTGCGGTACTTGAACTTAAGCGGCTTAAAAAGCTGTATCTCAGGACAGGGGCCCTCTGTGTACCATATGAGCTCTGTATCGTAATCGTAGAACAAAGAAGCGGTTGCCTGTGAACTCACTAGCCCTCCTGCTATCATACCGATGTTTCTCATTGATGCTATGTGGCCTGTATAGCGGTCTTGCAGCAAACTCATTACGCCGGCAGGAGCATGGTAACCACGTTGCATAAGCTCCCAGCCGCGGGTTTCCCGGTGGTACGCTCCTGCGAAATACGAGACTATGGGATTGGTAAAGCGCCCCTCAAAGTTGCGGGCTTTGCCTTGCAGCTCCGGTGAGATCTCATCGAAATCATCCTTAAGGGAGATCTTATTGCTGATGTTGTAGTTCCTATCCAGTTTCTTGTATGCATAATAGCGGTTAACAGTGTCCAGCACATAAGCCTCATGTGGATCCATAGTTAACCGCTATTATGCATACAAGAAACTGGATAGGAACTACAACATCAGCAATAAGATCTCCCTTAAGGATGATTTCGATGAGATCTCACCGG
>DUTL01000060.1 GCA_012842105.1 Candidatus Fermentithermobacillaceae bacterium
ATATTGAGGTGCCCTACGTTTGAATCTCCCATCTGGCCGGGCATAAGCCCCACCGCTTCGCCTGCAGCTTCCAGGCATGTATTAGGGTACTGTTCCTTCAATCTTCTCAAATTCTCTGTATGTGCCTGGGATACTGCAGTTGGGGCTGTGTCTGAGACTCCCCATCCGTCGAGTATGACCAAGGCTACAGGTCTGGGCCTTGCCACTTTCATTCCTCCGTAACATAGATCGCTTCTCACCAACCGGGCCCTGCACAACCTCTCAAGTACAAGGTTCCCCTGCTTTAGCCGGGTAACCGGAATCAAATTCCGGGGGTGCCTTAATCTGCACCCCCGCATATTCGCGCATATTCTACAATGCTCTGTTAGCCTTAGCGCTTGGTCTTATGCGCTATTTCAACAAGTTTGAAGAACTCGTTGGGATCAAGGCTTGCGCCGCCTACCAAAGCACCGTCTATTTGCTCCTCAAGCATGAAAGAACGAATGTTGCCTGACTTCACGCTTCCGCCGTAGAGCACCCTGAGATTATCAGAGGTTGCTTCACCGAACAAGCCGTCAACTGTCTTACGTATGTTGCCGATTACATCAGCTGCATCGCCGGGTTTAGCTTCTTTGCCTGTCCCTATAGCCCAAACAGGTTCATAGGCCACTACTACCGATGGGATTTCCTCGGCCTTTACTTTGGAAAAAGCCGCCTTTATCATATTGGACGTAACCTCATGTGTTTTGCCCTGTTCCCTGTCTTCAAGGGTTTCTCCTACGCATATGACCGGCTTCAGGCCATGATCCAGAGCTGCTCTGACCTTCTCGGATACATCCTCATCAGTCTCTCCAAACACATGCCGTCTTTCTGAATGGCCTACTATTACAAAGGAGCACCCGGCATCTTTCAACATGGAAGGGGAAATTTCTCCGGTAAAAGCTCCTTTCTCCTTCCAATACATGTTTTGGGCGCCTACATTGACAGGCTTTCCTGCAAACACAGCACACAGTGCAGGAACTCCTAAGAACGGCGGGCATATCAACACATCCACAGGGGTGTCGTCGCCTTCAAACCGCTCATAGAACATTTGCCCGAACGAACCTGCAAACGACAAAGCTTCGCCGGTAGTCTTATTCATCTTCCAGTTAGCTGCTATAAGAGGTTTTCTCATGTTTTACTCTCCCTCAACCTATCCGATTGGCTCAATCTGATTTATCATCACATTTTCAATCCAAATCGCTGCTTACAACTCAACAAGGCACTTTACGCCGGGAAGTTGTTTGCCCTCAAGAAACTCAAGGGATGCGCCGCCTCCCGTAGAAAGGTGCTTGATCTTGCCGGCATACCCTGACAGTTCCACGGCTGCCAAAGAATCGCCGCCGCCTACTACCGTGAACCCATCAATATGGGCTATAGCTGCAGCTACCTCAAGAGTGCCTCCTCTGAATGCTTCAACTTCAAACACACCCATAGGCCCATTCCAGAATACCGTTTTTGCATTCGAAATTTCCTCGGAAAACAGTTTGCGGCTTTCAGGGCCGATGTCCAGGGCCATCATACCTTCGGGAACGTCACCGGGCTGAACAACTTTCACTGATACACCGGCCTCTGGCTTCTCAGCAACGGCCAGATCCACAGGAAGCATCAATTTCTTGCCCAAATCCTTTGCCTTTTTGATGATTCCCAAAGCGGCGTCAACTTTATCAGGCTCGATTAGGGATTTACCCATACTGTAACCCTGAGCCAAAAGGAACGTATTGGCCATTCCGCCGCCAATGAGAAGGCTGTCGACCCTGTCCAGAAGGCTTTCCAATACCCCGAGTTTGTCTGAAACCTTGGCCCCTCCTATAACCGCCGCGAAAGGCCGCTCGGGAGCTGACAACAGTTTGCCGAGAGCATGTATCTCTTTTTCCATGAGAAACCCGGCATACGCAGGTATGAATTCAGCTACCCCGGCTGTTGACGCATGAGCTCTGTGAGCAGTGCCGAAAGCATCATTGACGAATATGTCGCCCAGAGACGCCAGTTTTGCGGCAAATTGCTTTTCATTCTTCTCTTCTTCAGGGTGGAAACGAACGTTTTCCAAAAGCACAACTTGCCCTGGTTTCATTGCGGCAACTTCCTGCTCTACTTCTTCACCTATGCAGTCATCAAGTTTCTTAACTTCTACTCCAATAAGCTCTGACAGCCTCTTTGCTATAGGATCAAGCCTCAGGCTGTCTACAACCTTGCCCTTTGGCCGTCCAAAGTGGGCTGCAAGAACTATCTTTGCGTTCTTATCCATCAGGTATCTGACAGTGGGAAGGGACGCCCTAATCCGCGTATCGTCTGCAATTTCCGTCCCTTTCATGGGGACATTGTAATCCACGCGGCAAAAGCATCGCTTTTCTTTCAAATCCACATCCCTGATAGTGGCCTTTGGCACGAAAGTTTACCTCCTTAACACCGGTCTGACTGTCATTCCCAACCACATTGACCCATTTCCATAACCGAAAAATTACAGCCGGTTTATGCTCCGATCCGGCTGTATCGCTTGCTAAATACCTTTCGAGATTATGTAGGAAATGAGGTCTACCAAACGCTCGCAATAGCCCCATTCGTTGTCATACCAGGCAACTACTTTAACCAGGTTGCCACCGATTACCTGAGTGGAAATGCCGTCAACCACTGATGATTCCATCATTCCCTTGTAGTCTGAAGATACCAGCGGTTCGTAAGAAATGCCCAGAATCCCTTTTAGCTCATCTTCAGCCGCAGCTTCAAAAGCCTTGTTTACACTGTCTACGTCACACTCTTTGGATACCTGACAGGTCAGATCGACTACTGAAACCGTAGGAGTAGGAACTCTGAAAGCCATTCCATTGAACTTACCGTTTAGCTGTGGAAGCACCAGAGACACTGCTTTGGCAGCACCGGTTGTAGTTGGGATAATGTTAAGAGCGGCAGCTCTTCCCCTGCGCAGGTCTTTATGCGGAAAGTCTAGGGTTACCTGGTCGTTTGTATAAGCATGAATGGTGGTCATAAGCCCTTTTTCCACGCCGAAATTCTCATCGAGCACTTTGGCTACAGGAGCTAAGCCGTTGGTAGTACATGAAGCATTGGAAATCACGTGGTGTTTGGAAGCATCGTACGCGCCGTGGTTGACACCCATCACTATGGTTAGATCTTCGCCTTTCGCAGGGGCGGAAATGACTACTTTCTTTGCGCCGCCTGATTTAATATGGGCTACAGCTTTTTCTTTTTCACGAAACCGGCCTGTAGCTTCAAGGACAATATCGACACCCATGTCTTTCCAGGGAATATTGCCCGGGTCTCTTTCGGAAAACACCCTTATCTTCTTTCCGCCAACGACAAACCCATCCGTTTCAGCCTTTACATCTGCTTCAAAAGTACCGTAGTTCGTATCATATTTCAAAAGATGCGAAAGCGTTCCAGGGTCAGTCAGGTCGTTAACCGCAACAATATCAATTTCCCTGGCTCGCTTGGAAGCTCTCAAAAAACGCCGGCCTATACTGCCAAAGCCGTTAATTCCAATTTTAACCATTCCTAATACCTCCTGAATATATACATTACCTCTTCCATATTATAGCGTTACGAAACAGTATTCCCAATACGCCGGTAATCCTTGTACCAGCCCTATGTTACTCTCCGATCTCAACCAAACCCTCAAGGTACGAGCGAATCTCTGCCCTGTCAGCCATCTTTCGCACTTTGTGCCAAATACCTTTCGCGTCCTCGTAACTCAGATTTCGGATGATTTCTTTTGCTCTCGGAACCGATGCCGGCGCCATACTCAACTCGTCAATACCCATGCCTACAAGCAGCGGAACCGCAGGCGGCATCCCCGCCATCTCTCCACACATGCCAACCCAGATGCCTTTCCGGTGGCCTTCCTCTATGGTCCTGGCTATCAAGCGCAACACCGCAGGATAGAACGGATCGCTCAAATATGATACAGCAGGGTTGCCCCGGTCACAGGCCATAGTGTACTGAACCAGGTCATTTGTTCCAATACTGAAAAAGTCACATTCGGCCGCGAGCACATCTGCCTGCATAGCTGCAGATGGAACTTCAACCATAATCCCTACTTGTACATTATCTGCAACGGTAATACCTTCTGACTCAAGTTCAGCTTTTACGCTCTCGTACTCCCGCTTCGCCGCCCTCAGTTCATGAATATCAGCTACCATGGGAAACATGATCCTCAGAGTACCGAAACTCGATGCCCTGAGCAGCGCACGTAACTGAGACCTAAAAAGGCCCTTCTCTTGCAGGCAAAGCCGTATGGCTCTGAGGCCGAGGAAAGGATTGGCTTCAGCAGGAATTCCGAGGTAAGGTATATCCTTATCTCCGCCTGCGTCCAGCGTGCGAATAACAATTGGCTTAGGAGCTAACTCGCTCAGCACTTCTTTATATATCTCAAATTGCTCATCTTCTGATGGTGCGCTGTTTCTGTCTATAAAGAGAAATTCGGTGCGAAACAACCCCACTCCATCAGAACCTGAATCTTGGACCAAACTCACTTCTTTTGCCCCGCCAATGTTAGAAGCCAATTCAACATGATGGCCATCGGCAGTCACTCCAGGGAGATTCTTCAACAGAGACAGTTCCCGCTTCCGGATAGCCTCCAGGTTGATAGCCTGACCAAATTTAGATAGCTGGCCGGGCTCAGGGTTGACCTGAACATGCCCCTGGTTCCCGTCTACCAAAACCAGGTCGCCGCTTGTAATGGACCCGGTAGCATTGCCCAAACCCATTACCGCAGGTATTCCCATGGAACGGGCCAAAATCGCCGTATGAGAGGTTCTGCCTCCTCCGTCGAGCACAATGCCGGCAATGTTGGCAACGTCGATGGCAGCGGTTTCCGAAGGAGCTAAATCATCAGCTACGATCACCGTATCCGGCTCAAGGTTGCCCACAAGCGCAGCACGATCAGTAGCTCCGGTTAGAATAGCCAGAATTCTTCTGCCTACATCTCTCATATCCGCAGCTCTGGCTGCAAGATACTCGTCACCCAAACCTTCCAGCATCTTCGCCTGCTCTTCACAAGCGTCTTGAACAGCATTCTCTGCAGATACCAGTTCTTGCGAGATCCGGTTGGTAACGTCTTCTGCCAACCCCGGGTCAGATGCCATTAGACTTTGCGCTCCGATAATCTCAGCTTCTGCTTCACCAAGTGTAGACGCAACTTGCCTGGACAAATCCTCCAACTGAGTAACAGCAATTTCCACAGCCCTGGCAAACCGCGAAATCTCGTTATCGACACCGGCAGCGCCAATGTCCCGGCCGGCCCACTCAATTTTCTCCTGAGTCAGAACCACTGCCTTGCCTTTGCACAGCCCGGGCGCTGCAGGAATCCCTTCAAATTGCAGACTCATTGCCTACCCCTCCAAATATTGCGCTTAAGATGCAGTCTCAGCTCCACTCACTATGAGTTCAACCAAAGACTTCAAAGCTTCAGGCTCGTCATCGCCTTCTGCACGGATTAGTAGGCTGTCCCCTTTTTTGGCGCCTAATGAAAGAACCTGCAAAATGCTTTTGCCGTTGGCCTTTTTCCCGTTAGCCTCCAGTGTTACTTTGCTCTTGAACTTCGATGCAGTTTGAACGAACAATGCGGCGGGCCTTGCGTGTAACCCAACTTTACTCTGAACGACAACTGTTTCCTCGACCATGCTGAAAACTCCCCTCCAACTTTGACCGGGCCACCGCGTGGCGATCTATAGTCCACGGCACCCAATTTGATTTGGCCCTACTTGTCTGTTTCATTTACATAGATCTTGCAATAAGCGTGCCATCATGTGTAGCGAGTACTGCCCCTTGTGCAGTTACCTCTTCCTACGACTCTTGAACATATGTGCTGACAAATGTTCCATTCGCCAACTTGAGCAGATATTCCTGCTATCAAGGAGCATAAAGCTGAGTTTCTCTAAGTCCAGGCCATGCGTTCCGATAACGGTAGCTTAGGGAGCCTGTGTGATGTCTCTTGTTGCAGGCTATTGGTTACCTGGCGACATGTTCTTCCTGTAATCAGAAAAGCTCCAACAGACAACGCCAACCGGCACCTGCTTATAGCATACCCTATGCCGTTTCGTTGCTGCCAGAGCCCTCCGCCGGAATCCGCCC
>DUTL01000061.1 GCA_012842105.1 Candidatus Fermentithermobacillaceae bacterium
ACCAGGCCTCGCTTTACAAGTTCGGGGTGGAGCTCGGCTGCATTGCCCAGAACGGCTACTGACCTGGCTTCATCTTTAGCCAAAGCATCTTCAACCACTTGGAGTGAAGGTGAAGCCAGGTCAGTAGCCGTTCTGGGCAATGCAGCCGAGCTCCACCCTGAACTTGTAAAGCGAGGCCTGGTGCCTGATATGGTGACAGACCAGACTTCCGCACATGACCTGCTTGGAGGGTATGTGCCTGCAGGCTTGACTATGGAGGAAGCTGAGGCTCTTCGCAAGAACGATCCGGATGAGTATATCCGAAGGTCTACCGAAAGCGTGGTTACCCATGTTCAAGCTATGCTTGATTGGCAAAAGAAAGGTTCCATTGTATTTGACTACGGCAATAACATAAGACAACAGGCGTTTTCCGCAGGTTTGAAGGACGCTTTCAACTTCCCGGGTTTCGTTCCTGCTTTTATCCGTCCTATGTTCTGCGAAGGCAACGGCCCCTTCAGGTGGGCAGCTTTGTCAGGAGATCCTGCTGACATTTACCGCACAGACGAAGCTCTCATAGAAGCGTTTCCTGAAAACAAGACTATGATTAGATGGCTTAAGATGGCTCGCGAGAAAGTTCAATTCCAGGGGTTGCCTTCGAGGATATGCTGGTTAAGTTACGGACAACGAGACAAAGCGGGATTGATCTTTAATGAACTGGTGCGAAAAGGCGAGGTTAAAGCGCCCATAGTCATCGGCAGGGATCACCTGGACAGCGGAAGCGTAGCTTCTCCAAACCGGGAGACTGAGTCCATGAAAGACGGCTCAGATGCTATTGCTGACTGGCCTATCCTCAATGCTCTGTTGAATACAGCGGCAGGAGCCAGCTGGATATCAGTGCATCACGGCGGTGGAGTCGGAATTGGATATTCAATCCATGCAGGTATGGTAGTAGTCGCAGATGGTACAGATCACGCGGCGCAGAAGCTGCAACGAGTTCTGACTACTGATCCCGGTACCGGTGTAATGCGCCACGTCGATGCAGGGTACGAAAGGGCCATAGCAGCTGCAAAGCAAAGAGGGGTAAAGATTCCTATGTTGAAGTAGGATGCCGCAGCGTGTGCGCATCACTGGTTTTGATCGGGTTTCGGCGACTTGACACTGAAGGAGCATGGTACTGATGACGATTGCAGTAGATGGAACTCCCAAGACTATCCATGAGATAGCCAGAGTAGCGTTTGACAAGGAAGCAGTTGAGATCCCTTCGGATACATGGGATAAAATGCAGGTTTCGCGGCAAATTGTTGAAGACATCGTATCTAATGAAGATAGAGTATACGGCATAAATACAGGGTTTGGGAAGTTTGCTGACGTCGCCATTTCAGTTGAGAACATAAGAAAACTCCAAACCAACCTGGTTTTGAGCCATGCCGTGGCTGTAGGAGAGTTGTTCTCTGAAGCAGAAGTACGGGCTGCAATGTTTCTCCGGGCAAATGCTCTTGCCAAGGGGATGTCGGGGATTCGTCCTGAGGTAGTTCAAACTCTTTGCAGCCTTTTGAACAAGAACGTTGTCCCGTATGTGCCTCAGAAGGGTTCAGTGGGAGCCAGCGGCGACCTTGCTCCCCTTTCACACATATCCCTGGTGTTGCTGGGAAAAGGCTATGCTTTCTACGAGGGCGAGTTGATTTCCGGGCAGGATGCGTTGAATCGTGCCGGAATCGCCCCGGTTGAGCTGGAAGCCAAGGAAGGACTGGCCCTGACCAACGGGGTGCAAATGACTGCCGCTGTCCTTGCCTTGACCATACACAGGGGATATGCATTGGCTGTTGCAGCCGATGTCATTGCAAGTTTGACCGGACAGGCCTTAAGGGTGGTCCGGGATGCTTATGACCAAGGGATCACGTCGTTACGCCCACACACAGGGGCGCAGGAGGTCGGGCAGAATCTCAGGATGCTGCTTGAGGGTTCACAATTGGCAACGGTCTCTGGAGAGGTAAGAGTTCAGGACCCGTACGTACTGCGTTGCATACCTCAGGTCCACGGCGCTGTGCGGCAAGCTCTCGGCCACGTGGCATCGGTTGTTGAGATTGAATCGGGCTCCGCCACTGACAACCCCATGGTTCTGCCTGACGGCCGGGTTATCTCCGGAGGCAATTTCCATGGCCAGCCCTTGTCAATTGCCGGAGATTACCTGGGCATAGCCCTGTGTTCATTTGGCAACATGTCTGAAAGGCGAATGGCACGGATGATGGATCACAATAAGAGCGGGCTGCCTTCTTTCCTGACCAAAAATGGCGGATTGAACTCTGGATTCATGATCATGCAGTATACGGCTGCATCGATTGCGTCTGAGTGTAAAGTACTTGCTCATCCTGCCAGTGTTGACACTATTCCCACCTCAGCTGACCAGGAAGACCATGTTAGCATGTCGACAACTGCCGCCAGAAAGGCGCGGGAGATATGTGACAACGTATCGTATATCTTGGCACTTGAGTATCTTGCAGCGTGTCAGGCAATTGAATTCAAAGGAGCGGAATTGCTGTCTCCGGCCGGCCAGGCTGCCTACGAACTCTTGCGAGGCAAGGTGCCCGCGCTTCAGGAAGACAGGGAGATGCATCATGATATAGAAGAGGCTAGGTCGTTGATTGTTTCGAGAAGATTGGAGAAAGCAGTTCGGCAAGTTGTTAAGAAATTGCTGTAAAGTAAACGTTTCGCGCCGGATACACTAGGATTCAAAAACCTGGTTAGTGATAGCAACAATATGGGTTTGGGAGGGAACGTGGATGGAAAAAGCAATTGAACGCTGGGTAGAAGCAAACAAGTCCCCTCTGGTTTCAATATCAGACAAAGTCTGGGCTCATGCTGAACTTGGGCTCGTCGAGCGTGAGTCTGCCAAACTGCAAATGGAATACCTTCAAAGCCAGGGCTTTGAAATCAAAGCGGCTGTAGGGGGTATGGAAACTGCGTTCGTAGCTTCATGGGGCAA
>DUTL01000354.1 GCA_012842105.1 Candidatus Fermentithermobacillaceae bacterium
AAAAGGCCTGCGGGTATCTTATCTTTCATCTTTTCGTAATCTGTTGTTGTACCCGTTTCTAAAATGGCCAAAATGGCTTCTTCCAAGCCCGCGCCGATCCCCGGGATTTCCCGCAGTTTGCCTTCTTTGACGAGATCTTTGAATTCCTTTTCTTCCAACTTTCTTAAAGCCCTGGCCCCGTTGGCGAAGGCCCTTGTTTTAAAGACGTTTTCCCCGGCTAATTCCATCAACCTGGCTATATTTGTTAAAGTTTCTATTACAAGCTTTTGATCCAACCAATCTCACCTCGTCTCCATAATTCGCTAAGACCGAGAAGACACCTTCTCCGCTAGGAAGAAGGGTAAAGCCATTTTATTCAAGAATGGTTAGCCTAGTTGGATGGTTTGGAGTGTTCCGCGGGCTGATTTCTAAAATTTACGGTGAGTTGGGCAACAGGTGAGTTTTGCTGTAAGATCGGTTTTAAAAATATAAGCCTTGAGGTGATGTCATTGCCACTATTTCAAATTTCCGGTAAGGTTCTTTCGACAGTGGAACAAGCCGGCTTTGCCACTGAAAAAGAGTTACAACAACTAATAGAGGCTAATCTAGAGACGGTGTTTAACTGTCGCTTTATTGCTTCGGAATTTTGGACAGGCAACCAGCATGCGGGAAGAATTGACACCTTAGCACTTTCCGAAGAAAACAATCCAGTTATCATAGAATACAAGCGGGTTGAATCATCGGAGCTCATCAACCAAAGTTTGTTTTACCTGCATTGGTTGGCTGATCACCGAGGTGACTTTGAACTGGCCGTGTTCAAAAAAATTGGCAATATATCGGTTGATTGGTCCGACATACGCGTAATTTGCATAGCACCGAATTATAGAAAATATGATCTGTATGCTGTCCAAATGATGGGTGCCAATATCGAGCTGTGGAGGTACCGTCTATATGAAAACAATGTGCTTCATTTGGAGGAAATTCACCGGGCTTCAAAGGCAATACCCGGTAATGAGGGTAAGGACCCTGTTATGGTTGATGCAGGCAGAAAAGCGGCAATTACTCGAGCGACAGGGGTTTATACTTTCCAGGAACACATTGAGAATAAGCCGGAAGAAATTAAGGATCTGGCCATAGCCCTGCAGGAGTTTATTCTTGCCTTGGATCCTGCAATGGATGAAGCACCGAAAAAATACTATATCGCTTACAGGATTACCCAAAACATAGTCTGTGTGGAAGTTCAGATGCAGCGCCTTCTCCTTTATATCAAACTTGATCCGAAGGAATTAGATTCATTACCGCCAAATGCCCGCGATGTCTCTGATATTGGGCATTTCGGAACGGGCGATCTGGAGTTATCGGTAAAGTCGGAGGCGGAACTTGCTGCAGCAAAACCCTTTGTAGAAATGGCCTACAAAAAATTAGGTGGTTAGGCCGGGAGTTTTTGGGGCCGAGCGATGGTGGGATTCCCAGACCCACTACGAAATTGACCGAAATCCCTTTTGGTGTGCAACACTGCGTATTTGGGTAAGCTGCGCCCTGTTTCCAGGTGTGGATGCGGGGCTTTTTCACACCTCGTTCTCGGCCGGGCGGCCGAAGCATTTAAAAATGAAAAAGACCACGCTTTGTGATAGCATTGAATTTGGCACTTCAAAAAATTGATGTAGGAGGGGTAAGTAAGATCCTCCTCCTTCGTTCAAGTGCTGAATTAATTCAGGATGGGGTGGCAGCGAAAAATGAAAAATTGGAACATGCTATTGTTTATCTGTGCTTTTATGCTCGTTTTCGCTTTGGTTTTTCAAAGTATACCGCCGGTAATGGGTTTTCTCATACCGGCCCTTAATATAACTCACGCCCAGGCAGGTCTTTTGATGAGCCTCTTTGGCTTTCCCGGCATCTTCCTCTCGCTGCCAATCGGCATTGCCGCCGACGTTTACGGCTCCCGCAAAGTGGGCT
Organism: Candidatus Fermentithermobacillaceae bacterium; assembly: GCA_012842105.1. Classification (GTDB taxonomy): domain Bacteria; phylum Bacillota; class Sulfobacillia; order Fermentithermobacillales; family Fermentithermobacillaceae; genus DTU015. The sequence continues at coordinate 1,936 of DUTL01000354.1, forward strand.
TGTGGGCCCTGGCAGTTGCCGCGGCGGGCTCTCTCGTAGTGGCCTTGGGGCCTAATTTTTCTTTACTGCTTCTGGGCAGGGTCATTGCCGGTGTGGGAGCGTTAACCATTGCTATTGTTGCTCCCCAAACTTTGTCGCGCAGATTTGCACCGGAAGGCATCACGGAATGGAAAATACCCA
>DUTL01000062.1 GCA_012842105.1 Candidatus Fermentithermobacillaceae bacterium
AACCTGAGGATGCGTTCTACAGAATCGTCGAGCCTGTCTTCAGAAACCTCTCCTGATCTTACTGCTTCAAGCAGTTCAATCCATGCTTGCTCCTGAAGAGCCCGGGTATGTGAGACAAGAAGCAGGTCACAACCTGCCTTAAGCGCTTCAACGGCGCCCCTTGCAGTCCCTGGATGTTTTGAGATGGCATTCATTTCAAGGCAATCAGTCATTATGAGCCCTTGGAACCCCAGGGTATCCCTGAGCAGCCCTTTGAGCACGGCCCTGGATAAAGTTGCGGGTTTCTGGCTGTCGATGGCTTGAAACACAATATGTGCTGACATAATTGCCGGGATACCCTGGTTGATTGCGGTTGTGAACGGAACCAGTTCACATGAGCCAAGCCTTTCCATGGAATGGGGCAGGACCGGTAGATCCAGATGAGAGTCTACAGATGTGTTACCGTGTCCGGGAAAGTGTTTTCCTACGGCAATGACCCCTCCCTGGATGAAGCCTTTTGTGGCAAGTGCTCCATATTTGGCGACCAGGCCTGGATCTTCTCCAAAAGACCTTATCCCTATAACCGGGTTTTCCGGATTGTCATTTACGTCAAGTACAGGTGCAAGGTTAACGTTTATTCCTGCGCTGCGAAGCTGTATTGCCATAGCCCGTGATGCTTGTTCTATAAGGTTGGCACTGCCCTTTGAGGCCGCTGCAGACAAGGACATGGGGCCCGGCATAACAGGTATATCCTGGGTTAGCCTTGCCACAATTCCCCCTTCTTGATCAGCGGCGATAAAGAGAGGAATGCCGGCGGCTGAATCTCTTGACCAATTTTGCAGTTGGGCAGAAAGAGCAGCTACTTCTTTCACAGTGCCGCAATTACGGGCAAAGTAGATTATGCCTCCGGGCTTGAGAGTTTTTATTAGAGTGCACGCGCCTTCAGGGCTTTTTCCCGGAAATCCAAACATGAACACCTGACCTATCTTTTCTTCAAGAGCAAGCTGCTTCAAGGGGGTTCCCTCCTCTGAAATAATCAAGCCGGGCGCCTTTGATCGATTACGATTTTTCTATTGCTGCAGATACTGCGTTGGCAAACCTTGCACGCAACCTGATATGGGCATTGCCTTCCCGCCCTGCGTGGACCCTGTTGGTCAGCAGGATGACGGCAAGGTTTTCGACGGGATCACACCAGAGGCTGGTACCTGTAAACCCGGTATGGCCGAAAGCCAGCTTTGACAAAAAGTCACCGCCTGAAGAAAAGGTTCTTGATTTGAGCATCCAGCCGAGAGCTCTTCGTTCCTCCAGGCCTGCTTGCTCCTTTATTGCTGCTAAAACCGCATTTCTTCCGAGAATCCGGGTTTCCCCCAAACGGCCCCTGTTAAGCCACATCAGTGCGTATCTTGCCGTATCCGCCGCGGTGCTGAACAGCCCGGCGTGCCCGGCTATTCCTCCCATGGCATAAGCGTTTTCATCATGTACTTCTCCCCATACCACCTGCCCAAGGCCTTCACGGAACTCAGTGGCAGCGATCCTGTGCTTCAAACGCTCCGGTGGCAAAAAGTAAGTTTCGGACATACCAAGGGGTTCAAACACCTTTTCTTCTGAGAATTGTTTTATGTTTGACCCTGTTACCCGTTCAACTATTTCACCCAGAAGTATGAATCCAAGGTCGCTGTATACCACTTGCTTTCCTGGTTGCCGGCCCCCGGCAAGCTCCAGGCCGCATATCCGGTCAACAATCTGTTTGCCCTTTAAGGGCTCTTTCCAAAATTCCATGTGATCAGGCAATCCGGAAGTATGGGTCATCAAGTGCCTTATTGTGATAGTGTGTTTCCCCTGTGTTCCGAATTCAGGTATAAAAAGGGCAACAGGGTCGTCCAGGCGAGTCTTCCCTTGCTCACAAAGCATCAAAATTGAAGG
>DUTL01000003.1 GCA_012842105.1 Candidatus Fermentithermobacillaceae bacterium
AGCCGAGCCGGTGCAACGCCAAGAACCCCGCAAACCCGCCGGAGTGGCTCTGCAGCCGAGCCAGTGCAACGCCAAGAACCGCGCAAACCCGCCGGAGTGGCTCTGTAGCCGAGCCGGTGCAACGCCAAGAACCCCGCAAACCCGCCGGAGTGGCTCTGCAGCCGAGCCAGTGCTTTTTCTCACACTACATCGCGGCCAAATTGAACAGGCGAGACCTTAGCTTTGCAAATACCCCTGTGAGACATAAGCGGGGAAGAGCAAGGCAATGTGAAAGTAGCTACCTGCCATAGGTTTCAGCCTATGCAGCTCGTACGAATTCCTTGCAGTAGTCAATTTTTTTGAAAAACACGTGTAGCCCGGCGTTGAGCAATTCACATTCCCTGAAGGCCGCGTGAGATGGTTGAATGGGAAGCAGCGCGGCCTTTCATCTCCACAACGGTGGAGAGTACCTGTACTCACCAATGAAATGCCTTAGGCTGTGGTTTATCTCCTCCGGGCTCCGTTGTCTTTCACTTTGGTTCTTGCCCCAGTATTTCATGTCATCATGTTCGGGATCTGTCTCATCTGCCATGATCCGTACGTATTCTTCATATCCTCCGGCTCCGCCCACATCCTCAGGAGGCCTTTCGCCCTGCCCACCTAGGTAGGTTGCCTCAAACGCATTGGAACTCGTTATTTTCTCAAGTATTATTGTATGATCCCATGAATCTCCAAAATCGTATTCGTAAGTAACTTCCTCATGGTTTGGGAAAATGTCTTTAAGCGCAGTAAACCGTTCCTGCAAAGCATCGTAGGAATCAAAATCAACCCACTCAAGTGTATCGGGATCGTCATCCATTAGTATCTGCTTTGCTTTTGAACCCTTCTTCTTGGCCTCAAACACATGCAAGTGGTAATTAAACCAGTCAAAAACCGTCTGAATAACACTATGAAGATGCTTGAAAGAACACGTTGACGGTAACAAAACCCTTCTCCATATATCAAATCCTTCAATTTCCATCTGTATCTTCAATTGATACATCTCAACATCCAGAACTGACCGGCAAATACCGCTCTCACCCTCATCACAGTATCTACCGAGGCATTCAAGCATCTTTTCAACCGGAATGAAATACTTACCGGTGGGCGAGGCTTGGAGGAGCCTTCCTGCTGTCATGCTTATGTATCTTTGAATCATGGTGCTTTCATCCAGGTATTCCTGTTTGAATGCTACGTCATTGACCGAGCGATTCATTTTGGCGACCATGCTTCTGTTTGCTGTTTTCGAAAACTCAATGTTTCCCGCATCTGTCATGTACCTGTCAATAACAGCCTCACAGACGCCTTCCATCCGCAGCGCCGTAATAATAGCTTCGGGGATGAGGTCTTTAATCCGGGCGAAATCTTCTGGCTTGGGCCTGTAAATGGCCACGGGATATCTTGTTGCATTATTCATTAGAACGATGGTTTTTCTTCTGTCCAGGTTGACTATGTTGGCGTGCCAGGCCATTAGAGATTGTGGCAACTGCTCATACCCCTCAGGCGATTTGAGCTCGTCCGGGCTGATTTTCATCTTGTCCAGCAGGGCTTTTGTGCATTGAATGAGCATACTATCCGTCCCTTTCGCAATCTTAATTCCGTGGCTAAACGGCAAACTTGTTCTGAGATCGCTATCAGTCTACATGATATCTTTCCGGTTGCAAATGGTTTTGGCAAGCACTGTTCCGAAGCAAAGAGGAGGAGCATCACATGTGTCGAACTGTGTTAGCACTTGAAGCCACAACCGAGGAACGTGCCGACCACCAGGGTGCTTACTGATGCTGCCATCAAAGACAACACCGATTACCTCATGGGGCTAAAAGAAAACGTGATTATCAAGTTTCGATGACATTGGAAGTCACCATTTCGACTAAAGGGGCTTCCTTAAGATATCGCTGTACACATTGCTTCCAAAAGCGCCAAAGGCTATACTGCTGTCAGGCTCTTATTCTTTCTCTATTGCGTTGACATTCAGAATTGAAAGGAAGTGGCTCGCATGAAGCATGTAATCATCACAACCCGAGGGAAGCTAGGGCCGGAGGAAACACTGCCGTAAGACGTACTTGTTGTCGCTGTGCCGCCATAGCGCCTGAACATGTATGTCCCTAACTTCAGGCCGGTTCGTCTGCCGGTGGCTGACGCTGCCACGTTCTTCTTTCGTTTCCTCTGCTCCCTCTGGTTTGCTTAATCCGGTGCTAATGCAATTCCATCCAACGCTGTATAGCTGGTATTACAGTGCTGTGATGCAGCTACCGCAGTGGCGCTTCATTGCAGGCAGCTGCGTTTAACGTCACGTTGCCCTGGCACCGATCACATTCCCTATTCAAAACAGCTTAACACCGAAGGGAGAATGCTCTTGTTCACAAATGTTTCAAACATTACCTTTGGAGATGACCCGGTGATAACCGCTGAAGGCCTAACAAAGCACTTTCGCGTAAGACTCGATGGCGATGATTTCCGGGATAGGATGAGACTTTTTTTCAGGCCTGAATACCGCATGGTTAAGGCACTGGACGGAGTCAGTTTCACGGTTCGCTCCGGCGAATCCGTAGGCTACATTGGCCTCAACGGTGCAGGCAAGTCCACCACTATCAAACTGCTTTGCGGCGTTCTGGTACCAACATCGGGAAGAGTGACTGTGGCGGGCATTGAGCCCCACCGTCACCGAACACGGAACGCCCGGCGCATTGGACTCATGATGGGCCAGAGGACACAGCTATTGTGGGACCTACCCGTCAAGGAGAGTTTCACCCTCCTTGGGAAGATATATGATCTGACGGCTGAAACCTTCAAGGCCAACAAAGATAGGCTTGTTGATGCTCTGGATATAGAGCCACTCATGGAGACACCGGCACGAATGCTTTCGCTTGGGCAAAAGACCCGCTGCGATCTGGCCTTGACGTTCTTGCACAATCCTGCTGTGGTCTATCTTGACGAGCCCACCATAGGGCTTGACGTTTTCGCCCGCGAACGCATCAGAGAGTTTCTCCAGTCTGAAAAGCTCCGGGGCGTAACCATATTCCTGGCAAGCCACGACCTAAATGACCTGGAAATTGTGGCAGATCGGGTGCTTCTTATCCATCAGGGAAAAATCCTGTTTGACGGCACTCAAGCCGGCCTCAAAGACATAGCCGGCGGACAGTTGGGTTCCCTGGAAGATACGGTCAAACGATTCTACAGGGAGGCTAAACTCGGATGAAATACTTGCAGTACACGCGGGCAGAGTTTATGCGCGGCCTCCGGTACCGGGCCAACTACTGGGCAACATTGTGCAGCAGCCTTATGGTAACCGTCGTCCAGTGGTCCCTGTGGAAGGCTGTCTACAGCAACACATCTTCAATTGCCGGTATAAGCTTGCCGGCCATGATGTCCTATGTGCTCATGGGCAGGGTAACTGCAGGATTTCTTTCAGAGCCTGCAAACCTCAGGCTTGGTCCGAGAGTCAGGAATGGAACCATAGTCCACGACCTTGTGAAACCGGCAGACCTGCATATCCAGCTTATGTTCCAGTGCCTGGGCGGGGCTTTGTTCCGGTTAGCTTCCACAGGACTCCCTGTGTTCCTGGTTCTGCTTATCACAGGAACTCTCCGGATCCCCGACTCAAAAACAGCAGCCGTGTTCATAGTATCGTTGCTCATGAGCTATATCACACTTTTCTCAACGTCTTTCGTCTCGGGAGTCTTGACGTTCTACACCAAAAGCGGTGTCGGTGTAGACCACATGTACACCCTGATTGAGCTCCTGTCAGGGTTGTATCTTCCGCTTCAGTTTCTCCCCGGATGGCTGAAAACGATAGCAGACTGGCTCCCGTTCAAGGCCATACACTATATCCCCATGGCCATCTGGAGTGGCTTAACGGAGCCGGGTGAAATCGTGTGCTCACTGGCATCACAGTTGATTTGGACAGCGGTCATGGTTCTCCTATGCCGCGCAATCTGGTCGGGGGCCGTAAGGCATCTGACCATCCAGGGAGGTTGAAAGCATGACTGACATGGAGAACTCAGGCATTGAAACAGAAGGTATCGAGGCGGCAGGCATTGAAACGCCGAGGCCTGAGCCATCTTGTATTCGTAAAACGGCCCGTGGCCTGAGTACTGTGTGGCGTTACGTCAAGGTGTATTACTGGTTCCTGCGGGCCAACTGGTTGGCTCTCATGGCCTACCCTGTGGAATTCATAATAACCAACGTCACAGGCGTAGCATACTCCCTGGGCTCAGTGGCGGCGGTCTGGGTCCTGTTCACCCAGGTCAAAGCAATAGGCCAATGGAGTTACCCCCAGGTGCTTCTCATATACGGAATGAGCATATTCTCGCGGTCCATTTTTCACCTGTTCTGGGTAAATCTCATGTCACTTCCTGCCATGGTCAGGGACGGCTCCGTAGACAGGCTCCTGGTAAGGCCTTTAAACCCCCTGTTCCAGGTGGTGGCCGGCTACCTTGACAACGACGACTGG
>DUTL01000063.1 GCA_012842105.1 Candidatus Fermentithermobacillaceae bacterium
AGCCTGTTGCCAGGGCCGCTGTTGTTATTGTTATAGGTGCTATGAGCACTTTTTTCACCTCCCGGTAAGAGATGGGTAACAGGGGGATTTGCCTCTCGGAATTAGGTGCTATCCTTCAGACTCTTCTTGATCCCTTGGAAGACCTTCGAGACTTGCCCGCCTAACGCCTCGAGAGCGCCAAGTACAACTATGGCAATCAACGCAATAATTAGCGCGTACTCCACCATGCCCTGGCCTTTCTCTTCCCTAATCAGAGACCGAATCAGTTTCATCACTTAGAATCCACCTCCTTTTGTGCTTCTGTGTTTCAACCCTTATTCCGGCCTGAGGCCGGAATTGAGTTAACTAGAGTGTCCCAAAAACCCTGGCCCGCTGTTGACTCTGCCGGCTGCAAGGCGTATTGCCTGGCAGCCAAGCCGAAAATCAGCCATACTCCAAATGCAACGTTGGGCAAATGGAACAGGCTGTTGGTGTTGCTCTGAATCAAGAATGCAAGCAGCCCGCAGGCTACTCCGATTATTTGCGCATGTGTGGCTTCAGATTGGTTTCTTAATTGCTCTTTGAAGCCGGTTAAAAGCAACGAGGTAATCTTGGAACCGAGAATTCCCAGAAGGGCCAGGAACAAACCCAGTCCAATGGCTCCGTTTTCTGCAAGAAACTTTACAAACGAGTTGTGAGGTTCAAGGGGCCCGAACCCGCGGTCCAGGTAAGGATATCTTGTACGGTAATCATCGTGAAGGTATATGTAATTGCCTGTTCCTACTCCAATCATGGGATGCTCATGCCACATCTTGAAACCGATGAACCAGAATTGGAGCCTTGCCAGGCCGTTCTGCTCTTGTAACGGGCTAAGCCCGCTTACAGCCCGGTGTGTGACAGGTGGGAAGATCCAGCTGTATATGAGTATGTATATTACCATCCATATAATCAGGCGCTTATCTTTCAGAAAAGCCATGGTTGTAATGGCGATAATTGCTGCATACCAGCCTGCCCGGCAGTAGGTGAGCACAAGGGCTGTGCTTATGATTGTAGCCAGGAAGCCCCAATAGTATCTTTGATCCTTCTTTTTTCCGTATTTCATTGAGATCAGTATAGGAAGGTAAATTATCAAATAGCCTGAAAGGTGGTTGGAATTTAGAATTGTGGAAGATATTCGCACAGGGCCTTGGCCTAACATTACTGAGGAGAAGTATTGAACTAGCCCGAACGAGCCAACCAGTATCGCGCCATAACACCACGAACGTATCAGCCGGCCGATGCTTTCCTTATCGAGGTTGCTGTGGTTAACCATGAAGTACACCAGAGCTGCCTCTCCCAACCAGAGAATTTCACCCAACGATTTGGCAAAGTCCATGGCACGTGGCAGAGACAGGGCACACCAGGCCACCAATGCGAGGAACAGCACGTCGCCGGTGTTAGGGCGGATGTTAACGCCTTCCCGGCGGGTACGCAAGGCAAACCCGATGGCTAGCAGAATCAACACAGGCTCAATTACAGTAATGTTTATTACTCCAAGGGCCCGCTCAGCATAGACAAGAGGCACCAGAAAACCTGCTGCAATGAGCGTGGCCTCAAACAAGTCCATTTTTGGCACCTGTACTATTTCTTTGAGTCTGCTTAGTGTAAACCGCAATAGATTCTCTCCTTGCAAACATTGCCGGGTTTATGCTTCGCCTGTATGGCAACTCATAACATATGCCACCCGATATTGACTGTTTGGATGCGTGCAAGGGCACCTGCTATAGCAGCGATGATAAGAATGGCGAGTATAATTGCTATAACGTATAGCCTTTTCACCCGGGTCTTCACTCCTCAAGTGGTGCCCAGACGTATCCTTGAGTCTAAGATATACTGGTGGGCATAACTGGAAGAACATTCTTAGGTTGAAAAGGTTATACCGCGTAAGAGTACTTTGGAGTACAACTTTAGGATAGTATTGCGGGAAACTTACCTGCTTGAGGTAGTCTACAGGCCTGTCATGCGCGTCGAGTGTGTTTTTGGAATTTAGCCCTCGAGCATTTTGATATTATCCAGGCACTCTTTGGCCGGCAGTCTTGCTTGCAGCCCGGGGATCTTTCGCTATGAAATGCTTGATTTGATGTCCTTGGCCGCAATACGATGATTGAGGCAATGAGTGCAGGCGTACTTGTACTCAAGAGCATAAGAGCATCCAAGCTGATTACGGGCCGGCAATAAGCCCGGAACACATAATCGTATTGCCTTGCATATGTTGCTGCTGTATGGTAGTATAGCAATTGCCCCGTGCGAGTTACGAGACGCAAACCTCTAAGTTTGTCCGTCATAGTTCACGCAAAACGGTGAAAATAATAACTCGAGGGGATGTTGACAAAACTGATGCGACCAGGTAATATAGTGCCTGTTCGTTTCGGTCCTTGAAAACTGAACAGCGTAGAAAGACTTTGAGTTAAGGATACAGGTGTAACGGAGAGTTTGATCCTGGCTCAGGACGAACGCTGGCGGCGTGCCTCAAACATGCAAGTCGAGCG
>DUTL01000064.1 GCA_012842105.1 Candidatus Fermentithermobacillaceae bacterium
TCGTGATACTGTTGGTTCTTTTGGTATAGATCCTGCTTTTTCCGGTGTAGTCATGTTCGCCATGATTCTCCTTTCCTGAGTGCCTGTGCTGTCTATTGACAAGACCCGTGGGCAGTTCCAGCGTATCGCTACAAGGAACTTGCCGCACGGGTCTTTTCTACCCACGGTGTACTTTGCATTGAACCAGCAAAGCTCGTATCGCTCGGACCAGCCCGTTGCTACGGTTTGCCTCTGCCTGCTCCTTGCCTTCGGTATACCGTTCCCACCGGGCAGGCGAAACAGGGTGCGCATAATTGCGCCCGGCAATACCGGGGCCAACGCGGAACCCTAAGATACTCTTCCCTGAATAACCACTTAAGACAACAAGCAGTTTTTAAGTATATTGCCGAATATTATACACTCTGCAAAAAGAATGTACAACCGCTTCCCACGAATCAGCAGCGGTAGTTAACAACAAACCAAGCACGCTGCCTACTCTGCAGATGGACTGTCCTCTTTCTTAGCGACCGCCATAAGCCTGGTTAGCAGTTCAATTAGCTGTGCCATGTCTTCATCATCGAAATCAACCTTTTCTGAAGTGCCAACCTTCACTTTCTCCTGAGGCGCCGGATCCATGGATACGCCAACCTGCGGGCTCTCCCGGACTACTGGAGCAGATGCGGCCGGCCCGTGCAGTACTCCATGCAACCGTTCATACTCTCTCATTTCTTGATCCGGTGTAACTTCAACCCTTCGTACCTGCCTTTGAGGTTTATACCCTGCAAACACACTGTAGACTGCTGGCACAACTACGAGGGTGAGCAGAGTTCCAGCAGAGAGCCCCCCCATTATGGTCAAGGCCATGGGCGCCCCCAGCTCAGCTCCCTCGCCCAGTCCCAGAGACATGGGAACCAACCCAAGGATAGTTGTGAGGCTTGTCATCATTACCGGGCGCAGTCTTTTTGTGGCTCCGTCGCAGATCGCTTCAGCCAAAGGCAATCCGGCCGCGCGTTGCTGATTGATGAAGTCAACCATGACAATGCCGTTATTCACTATCACTCCGGCAAGCACTATCACTCCTATGAAAGCCGTAATTCCAAAGGCGTAGCCGGACAAGTACAAGGCTGCAATTACTCCTACGGCGCCTAACGGCATTGTGAGCATGATGGCAAAAGGCATGACAAGGGATTCAAATGATGCGGCCATCACCATATACACCAGGATCGCTCCAAGCACAAATGCCAGTTTCAGGGAATCAAAGCTCTCACTCATGATCTTCGACATCCCGCCTATGTCAACCCTGTACCCATCGGGGATGTTCAGGTCAGATATGATGTCATCTATATCATCTGTGACTACGCCCAGGCTTCTGTTGGAATACTGGGCATTAATACTGGCGCTCAGCCTTTGGCCAATGCGGTTAACGGATCTGGGCCCTTCGCCGTCTATGACTTCTGCAATATCCTTCAAAGCAACAGTTCCTGAGCGGCCGGTGAGCAGCAGAGAACCTATATCCTCGATTGCCCTTACCGAGTCCTCCTTGTACCTGACCTTTATATCAAATGTTGTGTTGTCCTTTTCAAGCCTGGATACTGTTTGGCCCTTGATTGCCCGGGAGACTGCGCTTCCCACTTGTGCAGGGGTGAGCCCGTGCAGCATGGCTTTTTCTCTGTCCACTATAACGTGGAGTTCGCGTTTCCTTTCTGTCAGGCTCGATGTCACGCGTTTTACACCTTCAACATCCTGTAGATTTTCAACCAGGATGTCGTTGATCCGGGTTACTTCCTGAATGTTCGGCCCGGACACTGAGACTTCGACAGAGCCTGCCATGCCTCCGGCCAACATCGACATAGTTGATTGAAGGTTGAATGTAACCTCAGCATCGTCTTTGATCTTGTCTACCTGTTTCTCTATGTCTTCCATCACCAGGTGAGTTTCTTTGTTCTTGAGGGTTTCGCTTGTGACAGTAGCCATGATTTCAGCCGACGTATCTCTGGAAAGACGCATAGAAGTTATGGCGTCGCCTTGTCCGATTGAAACGCTGTACATGGCTATTGACTTGTGCCGGTCAAGGATATCCTCAATTTCAGCTACGAAACGATCTGTTTTTTCCAAAGGAGAACCTTCGGGCATTGAAACTGCAATTGAGAAACTGCCTTCGTCAGCGGTGGGGAGGAACTCAGTGCCCAAATCCTTTGCGAAGTAGTATGAACCGGCTATGAGTGCGGCTACTATTGCGAAAAGCAGTAGCCTGTTATGAAGGGACCATTGGACCAACCGCCGGTAAGCTCCTTGTTCCTTAGGCCGGCCCAAGGATGTTTGCTGCGGCGCGTAACTACTTGAAGCACGTTTCTTCCTTCTGGAGAACCACCGGGATGCCAGCATAGGGACTACGGTCAATGAGACTATGAGCGATGCCAGAAGCGACAGGGTAACGGTCAATGCAAGCTCTTTGAATATAATCCCGCTGATCCCGCCGACAAAGACTACAGGCAGAAACACTACGATTGTGGTGAGCGTAGACGCGGTTATTGCAGCGGCAACTTCCCTGGCTCCGCTGGAAGCTGCTTCTTTAGGCTTTCTGCCATCTTCTATATGCCTGTATATATTCTCTATAACCACGATCGAGTTGTCTACAAGCATTCCTACACCCAGGGTAAGGCCGCCTAACGTCATTACGTTCAATGTAAGGTCGCCGAAGTACATGAGCACAAAAGTTGCAATAATGGAAAACGGGATGCTTACGGCTATCACAATAGTGGTGCGAATATCCCTTAAGAAAACAATAAGCACGAAAATAGCCAACGCCGCCCCTAGGAGCAGGTTATTCGTGACAGAATTAATGGTGAGTTCGATAAATTCCGCCTGGTCGAAACTGATTGATGTGTCGAGGCCTGATATTTCTGACTCAAGGTTTTCCAGCTCGCTCCTCACGGCACGGGCAACTGTAACGGTGTTGGCACTGCCTTCCTTCTTTATGACCAGGGCGACGCTTGGTTCCGCGTTTATCCTGGTGATCGATGTTACTTCATCGAAAGTCTCTTCGACGGTTGCCACATCCTTCAGGGTGACAGGTACCATGGGGGCGGCCATGGCATAGGAAGGGTTTTTTCCGGATTGTGTATGGGCAGAGGCTCCGGACGGTTCCGTTTCCGATGCGCCCGGTTCGGATGTGATTTGTTTGAGCAGGGCAGGTGGGGCATATCCTACAACGAGGCTCTCAAGGTCCTCGACTGATTTGAATTTGCCCTCAAGCCTTAGGTCCAGATGTAGTTCGTCTTTGTCCAATTTGCCCAGGGGGTAGTTGAGGTTCGACGCTGATATCAATGCTGCTATTGCGTCTTGAGTTAGGCCGAGGGCTGATAGTTTGTCAGGGTCAAGGCTGACTTCCACTTGCTTTGTCA
>DUTL01000065.1 GCA_012842105.1 Candidatus Fermentithermobacillaceae bacterium
ACCCCGGTGACTCTGGACCCGTCAGGGTATTCCAGGTTTCGATCCATAGGTGACCCTTCTATCAGAATTGGCCTAAGGGTAGATGCAGCTGAGGGGTGGCTGATGCAGGTAAACCACACAATCAAGGCGGTGAGGCAGGCCCTTCCTCCGGAAGAAGCGACCTTTGACACCTGGCGTGAGTTCGCACCGGCATGGGCCCGTCTGAACGTGCTGGTTCACAGTTCGCCCGACGATACCGGCATCCGGCCCAATAGCAAAGAACTCTGGGGCCAGGTTCGCCCGAAGCAGTATTTGGCCTACGGCGATAACAAGGAGCAATTCGAGAAGGCGCATGCCCTTTTCGTGGAACTTCAGGGTCAGGTTGATGCCCGGTTTCAGATCTGGCTTCAGACCAAGTATTCTGTGCTGTACAACCAGCCGGCAGTCCCGCCTGTAATGGTTCATCACGTGCCCCGTTTCCTGGCAAGCCTGCTGATGCACGATTCCAGCGCAAGGGTGGCTCTTGTCGTAGTTGATGGAATGGCGAGTGACCAATGGGCTATCATCAAAGATGAGATACTCCGGCAAGAACCAGAAGTAAGGCCTAGGGATTTCAGTATCTTTGGCTGGATTCCCACTTTGACTCAGGTCTCAAGGCAGAGCCTGTTTGCCGGCAAGATGCCCATGTTCCTCGGGAACCTGAGGTCTACCGCGGGTGAGCAGAATCTGTGGAAGCAATTCTGGTTGGACCAAGGGCTTCGTGAACACGAGATAGGTTACGTTAAGGTGAGGGGTAGAACCTGGAGTGGGACCCAGTCCTATTTCCTTGACATGAGTCCAGACGACGAGCATGACGAAGACGATGAAAGCCTGCAAGCCTTTCAGGAAGACCAGGCTGTTCTGGAACAGGCTGCTTCGGCTCGGGTTCTTGGTGTAATCATTGGAAAACTTGACCGGATAGCACATGGCATGCGACTGGGCACAAAAGGTATGCACAATCAGGTTCGTCAATGGGCCTCAAGTGGATATTTGACTGAACTGCTGAGGTTTTTGGCAGGCCACGGGTTTCGCATCTTTGTGACTTCTGACCATGGAAACATTGAGGCTCGTGGGTGCGGGCGTCCGGCAGAAGGCGTTATAGCAGAAACCAGGGGAGAGAGGGTTCGCATTTACGATAGGCCACTTCTCAGGAAGGCAACGCTTAAGAAATTTCCTGGTGCTATTGAGTGGCCGCAGATAGGGCTCCCAGCAGACTACCTGCCCCTGCTTGCACCGGATCGAACCGCTTTTGTCAACAAAGGCGAGACCGGGGTTTGTCACGGTGGCATGTGCATAGAAGAAGTCATAGTACCCTTTACAGAGATCACGTTGAAAAGGAATGGTTAGCCATATGCAAAGCAAAATGATAGGCTTCAGCCGGAGAATCAGATATGAATGGTTAGAGCATGCTGCAGAGCTTTGTGTGGCTGTTGCTGATGCCCCTGAAACAGAAGTGAACGCCGGTCCTTGGGATACCCACGTCACAGGCAGGATAAGACAAGAATTGCGCGAGTACTTGGCCCACCAGATGTGCGTTCCTGTGGGTGTTCCATCCGAGAGCCGCGACAAGGCAGCCACCATTCTTTCACGGATATGGTCATTTGTTCCTTCCAATGTGGTCATGCTGCGAGATGAGGCACTGGAACTCTATGCCCGTATAAGTGAACCGGAGCGTCTAGCCCTTCACTGGGGAATGGTTATATCAGTATATCCCTTTGTTTCTGAAGTGGCTGAGGTGGTGGGGAGGCTCCTGCGGCTGCAGAAGACCTTTACCCTCTCTCAGGTTCGACAGCGCATAGAGGACATTGCCGGGCAACGCCCAACAGTCTACCACGCGGTGCCAAAGGTTATTCGTTCGTTCGTCGACTGGCGAGTGTTGGCCAGCCCTCTGGACGGCACGGGAGTTTACTCGGGTACTGATCCTTTGCCGGTCAGTGATGAAACGCTCCTTGCCTGGCTTGTAGAAGCTATGCTGCATGCAAAGTCTTCACCTGCGTTGCCTCTGCTTAGCGTTGTCAACTCGCCGGGCTTGTTCCCTTTTTTGATAGAGCCGGGCAGCGTCACTGATTACGTAATAAGGAAGAACCTACGACTTACCGTATTCCGTCAGGGCATCAGCGAAATCATGGTTGGGCTGCGATGAGTTTCATCTAGTGACCAGTAAGAACAAGGCGGGCAGAGGTCGAATGGCGCTTGCGTGGATCAGATGCATAAGATAATATATAAGCATGGGAATATCCCACGGGAGAGGGTGGTATACTATGGTCGTTATGGCGGCCTCGGGCGTCCACTCTGACTGCAACGGGTTTTCCTTCCGCCATAACGACCATAGTATACCACCCTCTCCCGTGGGATATTCCCACGCTTATGCTTGCGTGGATCAGATGC
>DUTL01000066.1 GCA_012842105.1 Candidatus Fermentithermobacillaceae bacterium
CGTTGAAATGGAAATAGGCATGACAAAGGAGGCCATTATCACATGAAGAACCCAAGTCAAAAGCAATTCAAGTTGGAACGCCTCTCACGGCACAGGTTCGAAAAACAGCAATTCAACAAAGCCATTTTGGTTACCGGGGCCACAGAAAATCACGCTTACCACCTTCCAATGGGTACAGATACATTTGCCGCCTATGGAGTGGCACAGGAAGTTGCCACGAAAACTCCTGGTACTCTCCTTTTGCCGCCTCTTCACTTTGGCGTTAGCGACAGCCTAATGCCGTATCCGTTCACCATAACGCTAACTGCCGAAACACTGTCACAAGTGATTTTCGAAATGGTGGAATCATGCATTATGCAGGGAATTGACCGTTTCCTGTTTATCAACGGACACGGCGGAAATAATTCTGCAATAGACATAGCGGCCAGGAAAATCCGAAAAGCATATCCTGGTGTCAAAATTGCAGCTTCGATGGCATGGTGGATATCAGGCCCCAGGCTTTGCCCTCCAGGCATATTCGGCGAGGATTTCGGTATAGGCCACGCTGGTGAGGCAGAAACGTCCACAGCCCTCTATCTGGTTCCTGAACTGGTTGACATGGGCATAGCCAGGGGCGAGTGGCCACAGTCACCCCGGGAAGTCAAACTCTTTACCAGCATACCTGAGGTTTCAGAAACCGGTGCCACCGGTGACCCAAGAAATGCAACTTCTGAAAAAGGCCGGTTGATAGTACAACACCTTTCCGATTACCTGAGCAAATTCCTAAAACAAATGGACTCAACAGGCTGGAATTTTGCACGTAACGACTGGGCGTTTCTTGACCGGCAATAGGGAAGCCATGGGCCTGTGAGAGGCAAGGATACAGTCTCCTACCTGGCAAGCTTGTCTATTATCATGATTATCTCATTTATTTTCTGCTTCTTGCTTTCCGGATCATCTGAGTCAAAAGCCTCGGTTACACAGTTCCTTAAATGAGCATCGAGAATGTCTCTATTTATGTTTTTCAGAATACCAATAGACGCCATCACCTGGTTAGAAATATCAATACAATAACGGTTGTCCTCTACCATCCGGATAAGCCCCTCTATTTGCCCCCTTACGGTCTTCAGCTTTCTTAGCGTTATATCTTTATCCGCTTTCATGTTCATCTCCCGTTCTGTTGGCCAAGATCGCTCTGCAATTATGGCCTTGTATCTCATGATGTAATTCTTTGGCACCCTGCGGGTTGAGCGGTTTGATAGGCTGAAACACGGAACCGGCGGTTGTCCTCCAAGGCCTCCACCGGTTCTGCCCGGTTGGCCTAGCTGCCTGGTGTTACCCATGTAACTGAAACAGGCTCAACACGCTGCTCAATATCGTCACTTTTTTCAACAGCAGTAGGCTTAAACCTGCGCAACCTCAATGCATTGGTAACTACAAAGAAAGAGCTCATACTCATAGCTGCGGCAGCGATCACCGGTGTAAGTTTTATTCCAAACGCAGGGTACAAAAGCCCTGCGGCTATTGGTATCCCCAGGCTGTTATAGAAGAATGCCCAAAACAGATTTTGCTTGATATTTCTGATAGTTGCATTGGATAACTCCATGGCCCCAACAGCATCCATTAGATCACTCTTGATTAACACAATGTCTGCCGACTCGATTGCTACATCAGTGCCTGCGCCTATCGCTATCCCTACATCTGCCCTTGCAAGAGCCGGCGCATCGTTAACCCCATCGCCAACCATGCCCACCTTGCGCCCTTGCTGCTGTATCTCCTGAATTCTGCTATCCTTCTCTTGTGGCAGCACTTCTGATACCGCCTCATCAATTCCCATTTGCACACGCACCGCTTCTGCCGTTTTTTCGTTGTCGCCTGTGAGCATCACCACCTTGACGCCCATTTCCTTAAATCGTTTGACTGCCTGGCGGCTGGTACCCTTGGGCACATCTGCAACTGCAGTAATTCCCAGGAAGGTATCTTCCTCCGCAAAATA
>DUTL01000067.1 GCA_012842105.1 Candidatus Fermentithermobacillaceae bacterium
CCCTGGGGCGAAAACCGGTGGAAGGTTGTTTCTAACACTTCCGCTCCGGCGGAGAGAGCCGCACTGACCAAGATCTCTCGGATCCTCTCGAGGTCATTCAGGATGTCAAACCCGCATCCGTAAACCTCAGCCAGGACATGACGGCCCAGCCCCTGCATCTTTGTCTCAGCCCCCTTTCAGGAACCAAATTCCAAGGGCCACATAAAAACCAAACCAATGACATTTTAGGTGAGCCACCCTCCGGTGTCAATGAAATATATGCTCAGAATCTTGAGGGGTTCTAAAGACACGTCAGCACCGCTGCACATAATTTTTCGGGTACAGAAGGAGTATACTGAATCACAGCGAAAATAGAGTGAGAGAAAGCAGTATGTCAATTGGCGCTATTCAGTATCAAGGTAGGTGACACAATATGGATTTTTCCAGGCTAGCTATTACAGAAGTCCGGCGCAACCCCACTCGAACGGTTGTGGCCATTGCTGCTTGCGCCCTGGCAGCCATGATCGTTATCCTGCTCCGGGTGGTTCCTGAAGGTTACAGCGTAGGGCTTGCCATGCCTGAACGCACCTATTCCGGAGGAGATATCGTCATATTTCCGGCTCAAGCCCCTTTGTCATCATCTGAAACCAACATGCTTATTTGGAGAAGCTGGCACGGAAGCGATTGGCAATCTCACCTACTGTACTATTTCCCTGGGACCGGTACAAAGGGGTACCTTGCTGAAGAGCAGTGTGCCGGATGGCGAGGGATGGTTCCCGGCAACATCATTGAGCTAGTAGAAAGCATTCCTAATGTAAAACGAGTTTCAGCCTACCGTTCATTGCCTTGTATCATTACTGTTGACGGCCGGCAGGCCTCAGCCATTTTACGAGGGTTTGATCCTGACGGCTATCCCATAGACGATTACCTGGATGAAGGCCCGGAAAAGGCACCCGCTTTTTCCCAGGACAATGCCTGGGAAGTCATTGTACCTGCTAAGCTTAAAGCCTTCGCAAAACTCAAGATAGACGATATGGTGTCGATTTTGGTTCCCAAGCCTGAGACTGTACAGTTTGGTTCACTCGGCGGCGATCAGGCCCTTCAATTAGGTATCGATTGGGATGAAGCAATACAATACAGATTCACAGTATCGCAAAAATATGCCATTCAGGTTGGGGAAGAAGTTGACGTGGAAGCCGGGATTGGCTCGCCCGGCCCTGCTCCCTCGATTCCTATCTACTGGGAGAGGCCGGAACTTCTCGTTCCCATGGGGGTTTTCGAAGAAATCGTTCAGCAGCTCAATCCAAACCCGGGCATTGAAGGCACAGGCGAGTTCAGCCTGGGGTTCCCAAGCTATCAGGTGGCTGTGACGGTGGATAGGATCTCTAAACTTAGAGAAACCACCAGGCTCATAAGAGAAGCACTGGGCAGCGACTACGGCGTTTATGCAGTGCCTGAAGCACGGGCCTACGTTTCGAGGCCCGGGAGCCATGTTGTGATGCCCCCTGACCTTCACGTTGTATACTCGGCTCTGATAATTGGGTTTGCCTCTGTTGTGGTAGCCGGCAACATCTATATAATTGTGGTGCAGCAAAAACGAAAACTCGGGCTTCTCAGGGTAGTCGGAGCTACTTCCGTGAACATCATCCAGTACATCTTATCCCTTGTAGCATATGTTTCAGCTGCAGGCTCTTTTTCAGGGATCATTGCTGGGAATATCCTGTATTTGATTACACTGCTTGGAACAGATCTCTCTATCAAAGAATGGTTTACCCAAGCCCTTGGCGATTGCGGCATAATAATGGGCCTTTCTATAGGCTTGTCCCTGGCAATCGGCTTCGGAATCGCCTGGTGGGCGTCTCGACTATCATGTTCGGAGGTGCTGAGCCGTGAATAGATGGACCGGGCCCATTATCAGCTGTCATGAGATTTCCAAGTTTTACCCCGTAGGGGACGGGCTGTTTGCCCTGAGAGACGTAGAAATAGAAGTCCAGGAGGGCTCGTTTGTGGTGATCATGGGGCCTTCAGGCTCAGGTAAGACCACGGTCCTGAACATCCTGGGAGGCATAGACCGGCCCACACACGGCGAAGTTATCCTTAAAGGCCGCAAGTTCTCGAGGCTTTCAGAAGACAACCTGGCTATTCTGAGAAGAACTGAAATAGGCATGGTGTTTCAATTCTTTAACTTGCTTCCTGAGCTCACGGCAGTCGAAAACATTGGGCTGCCCATGAGGCTCGCAGGTTACAAGGACGACGCAATTGCAGAAAGGGCTTCGGACCTGCTTGGTGCTGTTGGGCTCCTCGACAGGATGCAGCACTATCCATCGGAGCTTAGTGGCGGAGAGCAACAACGGGTGGCAATATGCAGGGCTCTTGCCACTCGCCCTGCAGTAGTTCTTGCTGATGAACCTACAGGAAACCTTGATTCGGCCCGCTCCAAAGAGATCATGGAGCTATTCTCCAAGTTTAACAAAGAAGAGAAACAGACTTTCATTATTGCCACCCACGAGCCCAGTTTCATAGAGTACGCTGATATCATGATTAGAATCATAGACGGCGAGATCGTGGAGAGGAGTGACCGGCATGGCACGCTCATCTAGAGAGGCATACAAACCAGGCTACCCGGTTCTGCCGGGACAGCCGCTGCAAATGGAGCGTCCACGAGCCAATCTACTCCCTGTTTATAACCTCATTGCCCATCGCAGAATCCGGTACACTCGCGCATTCGCCCTTCTTGTGGCATGTTCAGTGTTACTCAGCGTAACTGTATCGTTCTTGATCACCACGATCATAGCCAAGAACGTGGAAGTTCTTGCTGCCAAGGTGCATCTAAACAAGTTGCCTTTCCACGGGCTTGTTGTATTTGATGAGCAAAAGAGCCTTGAAACCTTCTCAAAAAAAGTGAGATTCCCAGGAGATATGAACCGGATCGAATATGCGGAAGTTGAATCTAACCTGGGACGGTTGTGCTTGCTGGGAGCAGGCTACGAATTGCCAGATGACACAATACAATTGCTTTTTCCGTTTGAGCCGCTGGGCAAGAGTCCCAAACCGGAAGTTTCCGCATGGGTTGACGGCAACCCTTCTTTGAAACTCGAATGGCCAAATATAATTCTACCGGGCACCGGACAAACTTATCCGGCGCTATACGGGTGGGCGTTGGTAAACCCTGCATCTATCAGCAACCTCACCAACAGGCGTCCTGGGATCCTGCTTGAGTTTGCAGAGTTTTACATGTTCGATCCCATGAATCCAGCTGCTTCTCCCGGGGTATCCAAATTCTTTACCGGCATTGAAAATAATGCGCCTGAAGGGGCCACGGTAATCACACCGTATTCAGGCACAATCTCCCTTAAGAGAGCAACCAAAGGCGCTTTCTCATCCTGGCAATTCATCTCCCTGATAGTGCTGTTGTCTGCTGCTGCCGCTATTACATGCGTGCTAACTGTATCCTTCCTTGGGCGAAAACGTTCATTGGGAATTTTCAGGGTTCTAGGCGGCACAGTCACTGATCTGCGAAGATCGATGGCGCTTGAAGCTGCTTACATTGGTTTGCCCGGAATAGCCCTGGGAGTGTTTGCAGGACACAACCTGGCCAGGTTGCTTGAGACAGGCTCGATACTACCCGGAAGCGCTTATGTAATTGCCATCATTACCGGAGTGTTGACCCTGGTTGCAGGAGTATGGATGCCTTTGCAGCTCATAAAGAATGCAAACTGTGACCAGCTCTTAAACAACAGGCCGGTATATGTGATTTCGAATCCCTCGTGCGCAAACTGCGGTTTGTGCGGAGGGATATAGGATGGAGGTGGCACCCAGTGGCTGAGCGCATGCTATTTGCCGATGCCGGAACTACGTTTACAAAAGCATGCCTGTTGGAACGCGACGGGGGCATGTGGCGCGTTAGAGAGAGGGCAGCGGCGCCCACTACAGTTGATTCCCCCAATTTCGATGTGATGATAGGGCTGCGAAGAGCTATTGCCAAATTGGAATCATGGACGGGAATCAGACTGCTTTCAGAAAAGCACCTGATTTCTACGATAGGTGAAGATGAAGGCATCGGCAGGTTTGCGGCAACGTCCAGCGCCGGAGGAGGGCTTCAGGTGCTGGTGGCAGGGCTTACTGAGCAAATTACCGCTGAATCGGGGCACAGGGCGGCTCTGGGCGCCGGCGCCGTAGTTACAGAGATAGTGTCGCTCAACCAGGCGGGCACCGACTTCAAGAACTTAGAGCGCATAAGAAACGTACCCTGCGATATGGTGCTCATCACCGGCGGAACAGACGGCGGAAATATCTCAGATGTGCTTACCCTGGCAGAATTTCTGTCTTTGGCGGCACCCAAACCGCGGTTTGGCACCCAGGCCAAGACTCCCTTGGTCTACGCAGGAAACATAAATGCACGCACCTATCTGGAAAGCATAGTGGGAGACTCAATGGAGCTGATATGCATTGACAACATCCGCCCCACAATAGAAACCGAATCTCTTCAGCCTGTTCGGGATGTAATTCAAGAAATATTCCTCAAACATGTAATGTCCGGCGCACCGGGCTTCAAGAGCCTGGCTCTTTGGGCGCAAGACAGGGTTAAGCCCACGCCTGTAGCTTTGGGTACGGCGCTTACTCAAATGGCACTGCAAGATAACCGTGACGTACTCGCCGTTGATGTGGGAGGAGCTACGACAGACGTGTTCTCAATAATCAATGGCCGGTTTTATCGAAGCGTATCCGCCAACGTAGGAATGTCATACAGTATGGGGAATGTACTGGAAGAAACCAGCCCCGAGATGATCAATCAATGGTTGCCGTGGGTTCAAGATGACAGCCTTGTCCGCAACTGGCACCTTAACAAAGTGATACGTCCTACTACGTTGCCCCAAACAATAGAGGAATTAGTAGTGGAGCAGTGTTTTGCAAAAGAAGCCGTCAGGCTGTCATTGAATCATCACCGTTCCATTGTAACCGGGCTTAAGGGAATTAAAATCTCCAGGCAAATAGGGGACGTTTTTTCTCAGCACGGCACCGGGCGTACACTTGTAGACCTGTTATCAACCGGAGCTATAGTGGGCCTAGGAGGCGTCATTACCAATGCGCCACGGTACAACCAGGCTTTATCCATCCTTCTTGACGGAATTCAGCCTGAGGGAATTACTGATATTTTGATCGATGACGGTTCATTTCTGCCTTACGCAGGGCTCATTTCAACCAACGGTAACGAAGGGCTGCACCAGCCTCTCTCCGGCATTCAATCGCCAACCCCTATTGGAACATGTATTGCACCTGTGGGCCCAGATGCCAAGGCAGGTACTGTTATCGCAACCGTAACCTATGGCGATGGCTCTTATAATATCGTTGCAGGAGAAATTTCGGTTGTGCCTTGGGGCAATTCACCGGATGGAAGAGTGCTAGTCGTACCAAGGAAGGATTTCGACGTTGGTGAGGGCAGAGGCAACTCTATGACGGCCACAGTTGCCAGGAGCAGGATAGGCCTGATTTTGGACGGCCGGGGGCGGCCGCTGGCCCTGCCCGAAGAACCGAGTATGCGTGTATCCAGGCTTCAACAGTGGTACAAAGCGCTGGATGTATATCCTGAAAAGACCTTGCGGATTGGAGGGAGTGATTAGCATGGCTGTATTTTCTGAAATTGTCGTAAAGAATAACACAAGGTTATTAAAGGCGCGAACCCTTCCGTCGCCAGGAAAGGTGCTGGTGA
>DUTL01000068.1 GCA_012842105.1 Candidatus Fermentithermobacillaceae bacterium
GCAAGCCGTTAAAACCGGAAATA
The DNA here is from genome assembly GCA_012842105.1 of Candidatus Fermentithermobacillaceae bacterium. Lineage (GTDB taxonomy): Bacteria > Bacillota > Sulfobacillia > Fermentithermobacillales > Fermentithermobacillaceae > DTU015. The sequence continues at coordinate 24 of DUTL01000068.1, forward strand.
CTTGATGGTCGGAGGTAGAAGCCAAGTGGTACCCGGCTTTGAGAAACACTCTAAAGTGAATATAAGGGGAAAGGGGCTTCCAAGCGGTGCGAAACATTCTGCCGCAGAAGGTTTTGAGGGGAAGCTTTACTCCAAGAAAGTTTACAGGCAAGAAGTAGGTACTTCAAGCCCGGGCGAGGACGGTATGTGCCTTGAAGCCATAAGGGAGCAAGCATTTCAAGTTGCAGAAGATTTGCTGGAAGCAGGCAACTTAAAACCCGGGCAGGTAATGATACTTGGGTGCTCCACGAGTGAGGTCCGAGGCAAGGCCATAGGGTCTTCCGGCAGCAGTGACATTGCCAAAGCCATCCTGGACGGTATTGAAGAAGCCGTTGACGGCACCGGAGTATGTCTTGCTGTGCAATGCTGTGAGCACCTCAATAGGTGCCTTGTAGTCGAAAGGCACGTCGCAGACAGGTACAATCTCACTGAAGTTACAGTTCGCCCTATCCCCAATGCCGGAGGCGCAACCGCATCCACTGCAATGCAGGTTTTTGATGATCCTGTGGTTGTTGAGTCAATTCAAGCCCATGCAGGGATTGATATTGGAGATACGTTCATCGGCATGCACCTGAAACCTGTGGCTGTTCCTGTGAGGCTGGCAATTGATTGCATTGGGCATGCCCATGTTACTGTGGCCAGGACGAGGCCGAAATTAATAGGTGGCAGAAGAGCGGTGTATGAGTAGAAACGTCTTGAAAGACGGCCGGTGGGCAAGCAATCCACGCACAAACCGTGCGGCCGGCCGGCATTTCCTGTCTAAGGTTGATCGTGCTTTAGCCGGAACTTGGGGGTGCAGTTATGAGTCATATAGGTGAGGGGCTGAGCCGGCCCGGTTGGGACGAGTATTTCATGCAAGTGGCTGAAGTTGTATCCCGGAGGTCCACTTGCGTGAGGCGCAACATCGGAGCGGTGATAGTAAAAGATAAGAGGATTCTTGCAACAGGCTATAACGGAGCGCCAAGCGGTCTGCTCCATTGTATAGATGTAGGGTGCCTCAGGGCACAGTTGGCTATTCCGTCAGGAGAAAGGCATGAGATTTGCCGGGGGCTCCATGCGGAGCAAAACGCGATTATTCAGGCGGCAAAGTATGGAATCCCCGTTCAAGGTTCCACAATGTATTCAACTACCGAACCGTGCAGTTTGTGTGCAAAAATGCTGATAAACGCCGGGATTACCAGGGTGGTGTACGAAGATCCGTATCCGGACAACCTGTCAAGGCAGCTCATGAAAGAAGCCGGGATGATTGTAGAGCATTTCAAACCCCCTGCAGGTAATTGACTTGTCCGAGGCAGGTTGGTTAGAATAGGGTGCGGTTAGGTGACATTATGTATTTTACACGCCAACAGATGCTGAAAGGGGTAGAGTAGTTTGCAGGTGCTGATTGGTTTTATCGTAGCATTTGCACTGGCAGTCGTCATAACTCCGTTGACCCGCGCCTTGGCCCGCAGGTTCGGCGCCATGGCGTATCCAAATGAACGCAGTGTCCACAGCCAGCCTGTTCCCTACCTGGGTGGCGTGGCTATTTACCTGCCGTCGGTTGCCGCTATTTTGCTCACAGGGCCCCAGGATAAGGCTACACAACAAGCCATAATTTTTGGAGGCCTTTTCATATTGATTGTTGGAATTATAGACGATCTTTATACTCTGAAACCATGGCAGAAGGTTATGGGGCAGCTTGGTTCCGCAATAATCGTGGTGGCCCTGGGAGTGGACATATCATTCGTGACCGACCCGTTTACAGGCACAATACGTTTTATTGGTTCTCTGGCAATCCCCCTTACAATACTGTGGGTTATGTCTTTTGAAAACCTGATAAACTTGTCCGACGGGCTTGACGGCCTGGCAGCCGGAATTTCGGGGATCACGGCCCTGGTAACTGTGTTTGTGTCGGCCAGGGCAGGCGTACCTTCTGTGAGCCTGGCTGCTGCAGCCATAGCCGGCAGTGTATTTGGCTTCTTGCCGTACAACTTTCACCCTGCATCGATTTTCATGGGAGATGCAGGTGCTATGTATCTTGGCCTGGCGATTTCAGTGATATCGGTTCAGGGTTTGGTAAAATCAACGGTAGCCATGGCTGTGTTTGCCCCTATACTGGCGCTTCTGGTGCCAATATCAGATGCTGCATTTGCCATTGTAAGGCGGCGCAGCCTGGGGCGGCCTGTTTCCCGGGCCGATCACGATCACATTCACCACCGTTTGCTTGAATTGGGCTTGGGCCAGAGAAAAGCAGTGATAGCCATCTATATTGTGACCGGAGTGTTTGGGATCCTTGGCTTGTTTTCAACGTTCCTGCCCATCTCCGGCAGTGGCCCTATCGCAGGATTGGCAGTTTTGGGAGTGCTTGTGGTAGCCTATAAGCTGGGTATTCTTGCCATGCCTGACGAAAAACAGAGCTCACGCAGGCGCAGGCCAAAACGTACAGAGTAAGGGATTGTTGCAGCAATTGAAAGGTGTGGGAGTTATTGCCCAGCAGAAGCATTAAAGTATTGTCTGTTTTCGGTACCCGTCCCGAGGCCATAAAAATGGCACCGGTGGTTATTCAACTATCCCGTCATTCCCCTGAAATTGTCTCCAGGGTTGCTGTCACCGCTCAACATCGTGAAATGCTTGATCAGGTAATGATGCATTTTGGCCTCAATAAGGATCATGATCTTGACATAATGAAAGAGAACCAGAGCCTGGGCGATACTACTGTTCGGGTGCTTGAACGGCTTACCCCGGTGCTGAAGCAAGAACGTCCTGACATTATTTTGGTCCATGGTGACACAACTACAACTGCGGCAAGCGCTCTGGCTGCTTATTATGAAAAAATCCCCTGCGGGCATGTAGAAGCAGGGCTTAGAACCGGCGATAAATATGCCCCGTTTCCTGAGGAGATTAACAGAAGGATTGCAGGGTTGATATCCGATATCCACTTTGCGCCTACAGCGAGGGCCAAAGACAACCTTCTTAGAGAGGGCATTTCCGAAGAATCGGTATTTGTTACAGGCAACACTGCCATAGATGCGCTTTTCATGACCGTACGGGAAGACTATGTTTTCAGAAACGAAGCTTTGAAGGCTTTGCGTTTTGGCACATGGGCCGGCAATGATTGCCCCGGCTCAGGGTGTTGCGATAACCAGGGCTGCGGCAGAAGGGCCAATGACGAAGTTCGGTCAATCGTAGTGGAGGTACACAGGCGCGAGAATTTTGGCCGGGGAATGGAAAACATATGCCAGGCACTTGCCGGTATCGCCAGGCAGCGGAGGCATGATGTAAGGTTTCTGGTATCAGTGCACAAGAATCCAAATGCCCGGGAACCTGTCATAAGGCACCTTGATGGAATAGACAATGTAATCCTGTTTGATCCCCTGGCTTATCCCGATTATGTAAATCTTATCAACCGTGCATATTTTGTTGTGTCGGACTCAGGCGGAATTCAGGAAGAAGCTCCTGCTATCGGCGTTCCTGTAGTGCTGTGCCGGGCGAAGACGGAACGGCCTGAAGCCATTGAGGCAGGCACAGTCACTTTGGTTGGAACTGACAAAGCCCTGATAATGGACACAATCAATGATCTGTTAGACAATATAGAAAGATACAGGCAGATGGCCACGGCCGGGAGTCCCTTTGGCGACGGGCGTGCTGCTGAAAGAATAGCCGGGGCCTTGCTACATTGGTTTGGACTGTCAGCAGAAAGGCCGGAAGAATTGGAAACATTTTGGTAAAGGAGGGAACCGCGCAGTACCATACAAGGCGCGGGATTTCGTGGCCAAGAAAGAACTTGATCTTATACTTGAGACAGAAAGAGCAGCAGATGCTGAGATTGAGAACGCGAGAATCAAAGCAAGGAAGATGCTGGATGATGCCGCCAAAACGGCTGAGCAGATTTCTGTTGATTCGGCACGGCAAGCTGAGGCCAGGGCCGCCGAAACAGTGGAGACTGCCAGGAGAAGCGCAGATTTGGCGTATGAAGATGCTATGAACGAAGCAAAGTCGGAAATCGACAATATTAAATCGCTGTCATCGAAGAACTTCGACAAGGCAGTTCAACTGGTTGTAGACCGGATCATGAAAGCGGTGTGAAAGGGGGAAGCCGCAGGGGTGCCCTTTTTGGCCGTGCGGCGAGTGTATGGCTGTTGCAAGGATGCGGAAAATCACCATACTGGCCTATGAGGAACTTGAAGCCCCTCTTTTTGAAGAACTGAGGGATACAGGGCTCATGCATGTAACGAAGTCAACTGCAGCCGGCAATGGTGAACAGCCGGAGGAAATTGATTTTGATGCAGAAGCTCCTGAATATGTCGAGAGGCTGTCCCAACTGGCTGTTATCAAGTCTTATTTTGAACGTTACAATGCCATTGAAAAAGGCTTTATTGACATGTTTACAGGGAAGAAGCCTGAGATGTCGTTTGGCGAATTCAAGAATGCAGTTGCAGGGTACGACGTGCCACGAATATTTGCCAGGGTACAGGAGCACGATCAGAGGCTTGGTGACATTGGAAAAGAAATCACCGGGTTAGAGCAGAAGATGCAGGTATTCGAACCCTGGAGGCAGCTGGATATTCCCCTGCACGAAATTGGTGGGACCGGGACTTGCGACACATTTTTGGCGGTGGTTCCCGTATCTGCCCTGGGTTCGGACGAGATTGCTTCTTCAGGAGTTCACCACAGAGTGATTTGGGAAGATCGCGGCCAGGCCGGAGTATGGTTGGCGGTGTTTTTGGGCAAAGGCTCCGGTGATCCGGCTGCCAATTCTCTGCTGGCCTCCCTTGGAGGCGCTCGTGTAAACCTTGCAAGGGAAGCGGAAGGCTATGCTGAAACCGGGCTGGTTGATGATATTTTCCGGGCAATTGAAGAAAGGCATTCAGCGCTTCACAAGGAGCAGGAAACCATTTTGGCAAAAGACGTTGAAATGGCCCAGGGTTTGCTGAATACTCTGGCCCTGACAGACTATTACCTCGATAAGAAGAATCTTGACCAGGTGCGGAAAGAAGCTTCGAGAACCCGGTTTACACTGGTGGTTGAGGGATATGTGAAGGCCAGGGAAGTTGGCGTGTTTCGTGACCGGCTGAGC
>DUTL01000069.1 GCA_012842105.1 Candidatus Fermentithermobacillaceae bacterium
AAGTGCCATCTCAGACCGTTGGTAGCGTTCAAACAACTCAGTTGAGAAGCCGCCTTTACGAAACTGCGGCACAGCCAAGGTTAAACTGCCAACCCTTGTATGAAGCGGCCTGTCCCGGTTCCCGTTCCTGTATCCACAGCGGCCGGCTGTGCGTTCATAAGGCAGGGTACCAACGGCTTCGGTTGCCTCAAACTGCAAAACTCCATTAGCCGGGCCAATCCTTCATCTCCTGAAAAAAGTCCGTGTAAATCTTCTTGAGATAGTGTAATCTGATATTGGGTCGCTGCTCTTCCTCCTAATCTAGTTTTCTCAAAACTTAGTTTATCAGAAGACAGTGGCCCGATTATTTCCCACATTGGCACTGATCCACTTTTACAGCATTATACGACTCTACTTTACATAATGGGGGTATGGAAATGGATTTGCGTTTAACATTCAACGAGGATCCATCAAACTACGAGAAATTTCGTCCAACCTATACGGATGAGATGTATAAGGATGTAATAGGGTTTTCCAGTCTATATGGCAGTAAAAGGGCGCTGGAAATTGGAATTGGTACAGGTCAGGCGACATTGCCTTTTTTGAAAACCGGCTGCAAAGTTACTGCCATTGAATTAGGGGACAAATTGGCACAGTTTTCAAGAGAAAAGTTTGCGGAATATAAGGATTTTGAAGTGATTAATCAGGATTTTGAGAGCGTTCAGCTTGATGAGAACGATTACGACTTAGTATATTCAGCATCAGCTTTCCATTGGATTCCACAGGAAATAGGGCTTCCGAAAGTTTATAGAATTTTGAAAAGTGGAGGAGTATTTGCCTGGATTTCAATCCAGCCAGCTCCTGCTCAAGAACATATTCACATACATGAAGAGTTTCAAAAAGTCTATAGCAGACATAGTTATTTTTTTAGAAATGAGCCTGTACCTAGTCCTCAAATTAGACAGCAGCAAGCTGAGAAGAAACGCCTGGACAGGTTCAATGCACTGGAACAATATGGTTTTGTAGATATTGATACTAAGTCTTACTACGGAACGAGAACATTTAGTGCAAAAGATTATACTACACTAATTAGCACATATTCAGATCATAAGGCAATGCCTGATGATATCCGAATACCATTCCTCAAAGAAATCGCCAACACGATAGAACGCTGCGGTGGAAAATTTACTCTTTCAGATACAATAATTTTGGGTATGGGAAGAAAACCGTAACAGTACCAACAAGCTTGACCCCGAAGTAGCAAATTCCAATTTGTCTTGTCAGTATAAGGACAAGGCACCCTACGTTGTAATTTCGTAGAGTGCCTTGCTTGTTTCTGTTTTGTGCTTCCACATCCACTGTCACGCCGGACTTGAATTTCACGGTGAATTTGGCCTCGTAGACGGTCACAGTTTCAATCAGCCGGCTGACCATCTGTTCGTCATCATCTGTAATGTCGGTAGGCTGTCCTTCCAGAAATGTGCTCGTATCTGCCATGCGCTTTCTGAGTTCACACGGTTGAGTAGCATGGGAAAAATCAGCATGAAATAGGATTTGGGTCACATTCTATCGAATGAGGAGTCTTAGTCTGCGATTGCGCAAACTGGGTACCTTTCGGTAACCCAGTTCTGGCCTTTCAAGATGTTACCTTGTATTGTGGATTTGAACGGGATCACCTTTCGTTCGCCTCAGTCAGTGGTGCTATTGCAGAAGTCACAGGTAGCTGGAAGCATTTCTGAAGCTCTTATGACATATTCAAATTCTGAAGTAGGCGCATTGCCTGAGTGGACACTTACAAAGGCCCGGATAGCCGCATCAGCCGGATCGGGGCATATGACTACTTCCAAGTTGCCTGCAGGCGCTGTTAACACTGTATCCTGAGCACAGCACCCGCCTCCGATATTCAACAGAGTCTCTTCGTCTATGAGCGCCGGAGAAGGAGGGCACGCTGCTATGTTGAAGAGTTTGACGACCGCGTCAATAGGTTCCTCACCAATATTCTGGACCTTTACGTTAATTGCATTATTCTGCCCTGCTCGTACGAAGATTGGGCCGGTACTGAGTGGGCCGCCTACCTTGCCGCCACCGTTTCCGTTGCAAACAAGCTCGTCAAGTTTTCTTTCGATTTCCTTAATCTCGCACTTAATTTCTCTCAGTCCGAACTTTCTGTTTGTCAGAAGGCACACAATCTGCTTCAGCAACTTCCAAGTGCAGTTTGAACTCTCCTGGCATAATGCGCCGGCAGAATCATCGCTGCCATAGAAGTAATTGCGGATCTCATTGAGGATGGATTGGATTTCTTCATGTTTCATCTGATCACCTCCTTGTTGCTCTAACCAATTTATGCTACTTGACATAATGAGGTTACCAGCCATTGTACTGAATTTGAAGCATACGCTATATGTTCTGAGATGAAACGCTTAGGGCGTCCCGGTATTTCATCGCATTTCATAAATTGGCAGGATTTTGATAGACTGAGAATGCTGAAAGGTAGGTGTAGTCTTTCAATTTGGTATCGGAGGGAACAAATATGATTTACGAAATTGCAAATGACTTTCCTACTGAGATTTTGCGCGTGCAAAAGCCCCCGTGCATATCACTTTACCAACCCACCCACCGGCACAGGCCGGATAACAGGCAAGATCCAATAAGGTTTAAGAACCTGGTTCAGAAGATAGAGAGTTCTTTGAAACAAAAATACCCAAATCAAGAGCTGGGCTCTCTCATGAAACCTTTTCGGGATTTGGCTGAGAACAAGATGTTTTGGGAACATACCCTGGACGGGCTGGCAGTGCTCCGGACTGAGGGGGAATGTGTAATATATCATCTTCAAAGGCCGGTAAAGGAATTGGCAGTGGTTGCTGACAGTTTTCACATTAAGCCTTTGATACGGGTGTTTCAATCGGCAGATCGTTACCACCTCTTAGGCCTGAGCAGAAATGAGTTTACTCTGTATGAAGGCAACCGGTACGGATTTGAACAGATTGAACTGGATCCGGAGGTACCCAGGACCGCCAGGGAGGTTTTAGGTGAAAGAAGCACTGAGCGTTACGTAACTCCAGGTACTTATGCAGGGCCTTCAATGCCGGGAGTTTATCATGGGCACGGTGGCAGGAAAGAAGAAATCGACAAGGATACTGAAAAGTTTTTCAGATTTGTTGATGAGTTTGTGCTGGATAACTATTCGCGCCCTACAGGTTTGCCTGTAATGTTGGTGGCATTGCCTGAACATCATGCGCTTTTCCAGAGAATCAGCCGGAATTCTTTGTTGATGAAACAAGGGCTCCATACGGCTCCCGACTCACTGGCAACTGCTCAATTAAGAGAAGCGGTGTGGGGCAAAATAGAGCCTTTGTACCTTGAAAAGACCAAGATACTTATTGACAAATATGAAGCGGCAAAGGCCAAAGGATTTGCCTCAGACGATTTGTCTGAGATAGCGCAAGCTGCGTTGCATAATAATGTAAAGCATCTTCTTGTAGAAGCAGATCGAATAGTGCCGGGAAGAGTTAATCCTGTTACAGGGGAACTGGAAGACGCGGATTTGGAGCATCCCGAGGTAGATGATTTGCTGGATGATTTGGCAGAAATGGTATTTGGAAATAAGGGAGATGTGGTTGTACTTCCCAAAGAAAGAATGCCAACAACAACAGGTGCGGCGGCCATTCGCAGATACTGAACCAGATTCGGAAACGTAGGGATGCTGCCCAGATAAACAGGGCGTTGATGAATTCCGTATGTGGGGGAGGATTGGCCAATGGCATGCATGAACTTGTACCGTGCAATGTTTCGAAGAAAGTCTGTTCGCAGATACCATATGCACCCGCTTAGCACAAAGGTTTTAACAGAACTGAACGACTATGCCAGCGGGCTAGAGCCCCTCTTTGAAGATATTACAGTGAAGTTCACCTTTGCCAAGCATGGTGAGGTAAGAAATTTGCTGCCTGTACGGGCCCCTCATTATGTTTTGATTTCATCAGAGAAGAAAGACAATTATCTGTACAATGTTGGGTTCATGGGGCAGCAGATTGACCTGTTCCTTTCCGCCAACGGGTTGGGAAGCTGTTGGATGGGCGCCGCAAAACCAAGGCCGGGGCAAATTGTTAAGCAGCCGGGCAACCTGGATTTCGTTATTATGCTGGGATTTGGAAAGCCTGCTGAACCCTTGCACCGTACTGATGTTTCGCAATTCAGAAGAAAGCCTATGTCTCAAATATCATCTGTTAAAGACGGAGAAAGGCTGTTGGAACCCGTGCGGCTGGCCCCTTCTGCAGTAAACAGGCAGCCCTGGTGCTTCTACGGAACTACGTCTGAGGTACACATAGGTAGAACCAAACTCAATCCCCTCACGTCTACACTGTACGATAGGCTGAATCAAATCGACACAGGGATTGCTTTGTGCCACCTTGTTTTAAGTGCACAACACATGGGGAGGCCGGTTTGTTTTCGCTTTGCCGGACCTCGGGAAACTGAACCTCCCAAGGGGTATCAATATGTGATTACGGCTAATATCACCTAACACTCGAAAGGGAGTGGCCGGGAGTATGTTCAATGTTTCTTCTCTGGCAATACTGATACCTTTATCCATATTGGCTGCTGTAGTTATTCTGGAAATATTAATTGTGCTACGGGCCAAAAACATACTGACAGAGATGATATTGCCCTTGGCTTTAGGAGCCGTATCAGTGTATTACCTGTTCTTGTTTCATGAAGAGTGTCCTACCATGAAAGGGGGGATGTGCGGTACATTCTTTCTTGTTTGTTTCCTTGTAAGTTTGGCGGCATTCGGCGTAACCAGGCTGATAGTAAACAAAGCCGGAACCCGAAGCGATTGAGCTGCCGGCTCTGATTGAGGTGGCGTAGTGCCTCGCTAGCCAGGAGAGACATGCCGGGCAGCACGTTACAGGTTGTGGCCCATGTTGTTTTGGGCACAGTCATTGGGAACCCCATAGTATGCTGCTATACTGGCTTCAGACAGAGAGGAGAGAGTTTTCATGAACAAACCACAGATGTGGATTGTGGCAATATCGCCTTTTGTGTTCGGCTACTTGCTCAACTACGTAATGCTTGAATTCAATTGGTATGGCGCAATCATTACATTCATCAGCGCTTTGTTCTACCTTTACTGGTTTTTCGCAGGCCGGATGTCTGCCAATTGGACAAAATCCAGGAAGGAATCGATTCTGGTGGGTAACAGTTTTGCCATACTCAGTTACGTGCTGCTTATGTTCCAGGTGGTTTCGGGAAATTTCTTTTCCGGAATAATGGGCATTGCACCACAGATGTTTTACCTGCCCGCATTAAGGCTTGCCGCCCAAGTAGAAAATATCCTGCTGTTTTTCCATCCAACCCGTTATCTCTGGTCAATATACAGTGTTGCCTTCATGCTCATGATAGCAGTGTATTATGCAGGATACTTGCGTGCCCGCCCCGGCCCGTAACAATTCCCGGAACATGGCCTTCAGGAACCTATGATACGTAATGGTTGAAACGTTTAGGACCGTACCGTCCCCGATGTTTCAATTGCATTGCAGCCGCATCTTCCTTGTGATAAAATTGTCAAGATAGTGAGCATCGTCACAAACAGGAACTACAGCACAATACACCGAATAAAGCAATCGAGCCTGAAATAGGTTTTCGATCTCACACTCAATATCGTAGTTGGTACCTCGTCCCAGTGTATTAGAGAACAGTAAAGAGCAAGAAGCAAGAGACAGACGGGCCTCGATGGCACATGAGTCATAATTGCTTCCGCGATAAGCGCCGGCCAGGTCCAGGCGCTCAGCGGAGATGTGCCGGATACAAGAGGAGAAGGTACGCGGCGGGAATCTGCAGATGGCGAAGGGAAAACATAATTAGCACTCTGCAGGATCAAACGCGGGCGAGAGGGAGTTGTCAGATTGAACATAGATTTGCGAACTATTGCAAGAACTGCAGTTATCGCAGCCTTGGCCATTGCTTTTCAAGCGCTTAACTTACGGCAACCTATAACAGGCCCAGGCATAAACGCGATTTTGTACGTGGCATCAATATACATCAGCCCTGTCAGCGGCGTATTGATAGGGCTCTTGACCCCCTGGATTGCCCTGACTACGGGAATAATGCGGCTAACCCCTGCAGTACCGGTTATCATGGCCGGAAATGCAACGTTGGCACTTGTTTCCGGATATCTCAGCAGGTATAACAGGTATGTTGGAATGGGTTTGGGTGCATTATCGAAATATGTGGTGATGACCCTTGGAATCAAGTATCTCATTGCACAGGGAACGCAAATCCCGGCGCCTGTTTATGCTTCGTTGACTGTAACCCAACTCATAACCGCTATTACAGGGGCCGTTTTGGCTTCTCTCATCTTACGCGGGCTGGAAAGGTTTGGGGGCAATGGCCATGGCCGTATTCCCTCCTGAAAGACTCTTATACCAGTACTCTGTGAGCCAGGGGGAGTTTGGCACGGTAGGTACGGAAACCTCCAAGCTCAAGCGTGCTTTGCTCAGCATAGGTTTTCCGTCTCATGCCTCAAGACGTGCATTGATTGCAGCGTATGAACTGGGTATGAACATAGTGATTCATGCCTGCGGAGGCACTGTTAAGACTTTTTGGAAAGACGGTGCTTTGGAGATAGTGGTAACAGATACGGGCCCTGGAATTGACGATATTGAAATGGCCATGAAAGAAGGCTATTCAACAGCTCCTACCCATGTAAAGGAAATGGGCTATGGGGCCGGCATGGGGTTGCCTAATGCCAGAGCACGTTCGGATGATATGGAGATTACCTCGGTTGTGGGCGAAGGTACTCAAGTAGTGTGCCATATATATCCGGGGGAACAAGAAACCAGTGCGCTGCCACATTTTCACTCTGTAAGGCTGGAAACCGAAAGATGCAAAGGGTGCACCAATTGCATAAAGAGTTGCCCCACCGAGGCAATCCGGGTAAGAAGCGGAAAAGCTTTTATTTTGGAAGACAGGTGCGTAGACTGTGGAGAGTGCATTAGGCGGTGTCCCAACAACGCTAAGGTGGCTGTTACGGATACATGGGATGTCCTGAAAACTTTCGATTACAGGATAGCGCTGGTAGCACCCTCTTTTTACGGCCAATTCCCCGATGTTTCCCCTGGTGTGGTAAAAGCTTCTTTGTGTGTTGACGGAGGTTTCGATGAGGCCTTTGACGTTTCCATAGCAGCTGATCTGGTAACAGATGCTACCAGGGAGTACATTAAGGCCAGAAGAACCATTAGGCCTCTTATCTCAAGTGCATGCCCGGCTGTAGTCAGGCTCCTTCAGGTAAGATACCCATCCTTGCTAAAGCATCTCATACCTTGTGAAGCACCCATGGAGATTGCGGCCTGGCTGGCCAAGACCAAAGCCAAGAATAAGCATCCTGAAAAAATACCGGCAGCTGTATTTATCTCACCGTGCCCTGCAAAAATCACAGCTGCGAGGCAGCCTGTGGGTAGAGGCAGGTCAATGGTTGATGCGGTCATCTCCATGAATTCCGCTTATACGTGGGTGAAACAGCATGCGGCCCAGGTGAAAGCAGGGGCCGAATTTCCCAGCTCTACAGGGTTTGGAATCGGATGGGGCCGGTCAAGTGGTGAACTGCTGGCTTTGGGGTTGAAGGGGCTGGCAGTGGATGGCATTACACAGGTTTCATCAGTTTTTGATGAGATAGAAAAAGGTATTTTGGATGACGTTGATTTTATCGAAGCACAGGCGTGCATCGGTGGATGTGCCGGCGGTTGCCTTGCGGTGGCCAATCCGTTTGTGGCAAAAGCAAGAATCAGTGGCCTGGCTCAAGACAACCAAGACGCGCCGCCAAACCCTCTTATCACAGATATTTCAGAAGACGATCCTGCAATTTGGATGAGTGTGGAGCTTCTTCCAAGGCCCATCTTCAAACTCGATTATGATGCCCAGGAAGCCAAGAACAAGTTGGCGAGGCTGGAAGAGGTATTCAGTGAACTCCCGGGGCTCGATTGCGGGTCGTGCGGGGCCCCTACATGCAGGGCGTTTGCAGAAGATGTAGTTCTCGGACGGGGTTCTTTGTGGGATTGCACGTTCAAGTTGCGGCAGCGGCTTGAATACCTTGCGCAGGAAGTGAAAGACCTGGCAGGAAAGCGGCCTCCCGCAATGGGAGAGCCTGAAGAAAACGGCCAAGAGGGTGAGAAAGGACGATCCAATGCAGGTACAAGACTTGATCTCCGAATTTGACCTGGCGGAAAAGGCCATTTCAACAGAAGGGCGTTTTAGGGCTGTTGAAGGCGGGTACTCAGGCGATGTGTTATCTCATGTGATGGCTTATGCTAAGCCCGGTTATGTTTGGCTAACGGTACAGACACACGAAAATATCGTAGCCGTTGCCAGCCTCCTGGATATAGCGTGTATTTTAGTGTGCCAGCGGGAAGTGCCCGAGGAAACATGCGAAAGGGCAAGAAGGGAAGGGGTCACCATTCTGTGGTCTCCCTGTGGGAATTTTGAAATGTCAGGGCTTTTGTATCAAAGTTTGCATAGCAAACGGTGATGCTCAGTTCAGCCTGGCATTAATGATTTCTCGGCACTTGCAGGCTTGCGGATATCCCGGGTTGGCGTGCAGTGACTAAGCATGGACAGTTCAGTTCGCAAGAACTGTTTGTATATCACTGGAAGGAGGGAAAGCAATGTCTGAAAATACAGAGCACAAATGCGAATGTGCCGAGGCTTACCTGGATATAGACCGGGTTATCCAGAAGCACAAAGGCGAACGCGGAGCTCTGGTGCAAGTTCTTCACTATGTACAGGAGCGTCTAGGTTATGTACCCAAAGACATTCAGGTTAGAATCGCGGAAACCTTGGATGTCTCTCTTTCCGAAGTATATGGAGTGATCACTTTTTACTCTCTTTTCAGAGAGAGGCCCCGGGGCAAATTCATTATTTCTTCCTGTCAGGGTACTGCTTGCTATGTCAGGGGAGCTCCTGAAGTGCTTGCAAGGCTCGAGAAGGAACTTGGTATCAAGGCGGGGGATACCACAGAGGATGGCCTGTTTACCATTGAAATAGTGAGGTGCCTGGGCGCTTGCGGGTTAGCGCCGGTAATGACGGTTAACAAAGACACTCACGGACGGGTCACCGAAGACAAAATACCATCAATCCTCAATTTCTACAGAACACAGGCAAAATCTGAACCCAGGCAGGTTGCCGGAAACTAGTATCGGGTTAGGTATAGGGTTTCGCTTTGACTTTGGAGGTGGGCGGGATTATAGATTTGTCCTTGCACCTGCTTGATCTTCTACAGAATAGTGCCCATGCCGGTGCTCGAAATATTCGAGCCAGTGTCATAGAGGATCAGGAACGCGACCTTCTTGAAATAACAGTTTCAGATGACGGCAGGGGTATGAATCCTGTCGAACAAGCTCGTGCCCTGGATCCTTTCTACACTTCGTCAAACAAGAAACAAGTGGGCTTAGGACTGCCATTAGTAGCCCAAGCAGCCACTATGGCCGGCGGGTCAGTATCCATAGAAGGCAACCAATCAGGCGGAACTCGAGTTGTCGTCAAGTACAGGCTTAGCCATCCTGACAGGCAACCTTTGGGCGACGTGGCGGCTACCATGACTTCTTTCATAGCAGGCAATCCATTAGTAGATGTTTTATTTGAATACAAGGGCCCGAAGGATACGTTTCGATTGGACACCAAGGAAATCCGGGCTGAAGTTGATAAGCTGGGATTAGGCCAACTGGCCTTTATTTGGGAAACAGAGGAGAAACTGAGGGGCGGATTAAGCTTGGCAGGCTATCGTCCCGACAGGGGAGGTTTGGTCCATGAAATCGATGGAAGATCTTGAGCGTCTGAAGGAAGAGACACTTCAAGACATACGTCTTCGTTCGTCTTCCGGCAGCCCCCGGATTGTCGTAGGAATGGGGACTTGTGGCATAGCTGCCGGTGCAAGGGAGACTATGCTTGCTATGATTGATGAGCTCAAGACACGAAGGAAGTTGGATGTTACCATTACCGAAACAGGTTGCGTAGGCCTTTGTTCAAAGGAGCCCATAGCGGAAATTCACATTCCCGGCCAGCCTAAAGTAGTTTATGGCAACGTTGATCCTTCCCGGGGAAGGCAGATTGTTGTGTCCCACATTATTAACCACAAACCAATAGACCAATGGATTTTGAACATTGAAGAAAAGTCCTGAGTGAGAGAGGAGAGGCCTGATGGAGTTTTACAGAAGTCACATCCTTGTATGTTCCGGTACCGGGTGCCATGCATCGGGCAGCATTGTCCTCAAAGAAGCCTTGGAAATGGAGATCGCCCGAGTAGGCCTGGATAACGAAGTAAAAGTGATTGAAACAGGATGTTTTGGTTTTTGCCGTTTCGGGCCCAATATGATGGTGTACCCTGAAGGAGTCTTTTACTGCCAGGTCCACGAAGAGGATGTTCCCGAGTTTGTTGAGGAGCACCTGGTAAAAGGGCGGGTGCTTGAAAGGCTGCTTTACAAGGAACCCGAAACTGAGACAGCAGTGGTAGATTTTGAAGACATACCGTTCTTCAGCAAGCAAACCAGAGTGGTGCTTGAAGACTGCGGAATAATCAACCCTGAATCCATTAACGAATATATTGCGCGAGACGGATATTTTGGCCTTGCCAAAGCATTACAGATGAAACCAGAAGAAGTAATTGACACAGTCAAGAAGTCCGGGCTCAGAGGCCGTGGCGGTGCCGGGTTCCCCACAGGTTTGAAGTGGGAATTTGCGGCTAAAGCCTCTGGTTCTCCGAAATACATCGTTTGCAACGCTGATGAAGGAGACCCGGGAGCTTTTATGGACCGGTCAACAATTGAAGGCGACCCCCACAAATTGCTGGAAGGCATGGCTATAGCCGGCTACGCGGTAGGCGCATCGCAAGGTTATGTTTATGTTCGCGCCGAGTATCCCCTTGCTGTTGAAAGGCTCTACAAAGCAATAGATCACGCTCATGAAATGGGGCTCCTTGGGAAGAACATCCTGAGCTCCGGGTTTGATTTCGATGTAGACCTAAGGTTGGGCGCAGGAGCTTTTGTATGCGGCGAAGAAACCGCCTTGCTGAATTCGGTCATGGGCAAACGAGGAGAGCCCAGGCCAAGGCCTCCTTTCCCGGCCAACGAGGGGTTATGGGGTAAGCCCACTGTTATCAACAACGTTGAGACACTTGCCAATATCCCTGTGATATTGCGGAGGGGCCATGAATGGTTGGCCGGCATCGGCACTGAAAAATCAAAGGGCACCAAAGTATTTGCCCTTGCAGGCAATATTAACAACAACGGACTTGCAGAGGTGCCTATGGGAACCACAATTGGCGAAATTGTTTTCGACATCGGCGGTGGGTTGCCGGACGGCAAGAAATTTAAGGCTGTTCAGACCGGTGGCCCTTCAGGAGGATGCATTCCTGTTGAATACCTCAACACCCCTGTAGATTATGAATCCCTGGCTGAACTGGGCACAATCATGGGTTCCGGTGGTTTCGTGGTCATGGACGAAGACACCTGTATGGTAGACCTGGCCAAGTTCTTCCTGGAATTTGTCCAGTCTGAATCTTGCGGTAAGTGTGCGCCATGCAGGATAGGAACAAAGAGGATGCTGGAAATCCTGCAGCGGATCAGCCGTGGAGAGGGCGAGGAAGGGGATATTGAAACCCTCCAGGAATTGGGTGAGTCTTTGGCCCAAACCGCACAACGCGCTTTCCTTGATTGACTCACCCAATTCCTGGAGGGTTTCAATATCCAAAGAGGATGCTGGAAATCCTGC
>DUTL01000070.1 GCA_012842105.1 Candidatus Fermentithermobacillaceae bacterium
AATGTGCACCATCTGGCCAGGCTGGAAGGCACAGCAATGCCGGCCAGAAAAGCGTTGTAGTCATCCCGGGGCCTGTCTAGGGTTACAAGCCTGGTTACTGATGCCGTAATTTGCCGGCGGCCCGGCCTTACCGTCTTACCGGCTCTGATAAATTCCGCAAAAATGCAAACTCCGCTCCAGCCGCAGTCACACGTATCGTTTCCCCGCAACATAGAGCAGGAAACACACTGGCCGAGCCCGGCAAGCACGCAAGGGCAATAGTCGGAACCGGCATCGAAACAAGGCAACGATTTTGCTGACAACATGATTCTCCCCCCGTCAACAGGGTATGAAAAGCTGTTTGCGAAGGTCACTGGCAGGTGGCAAAGGGTTGAGCCAATTGCATCTTGTTGCCATGCCTGCATAATCGGTGTGCGTCTGGGAACACTTTTTCACTGTAAGGCCGGGGGGTGAATTGCGCAACGTGTTAGGGAAAGACAATTCGTGGCTCAAACCCTCTTTGCAGGAGTGGCTTGAGACTGACGGACGCGGTGGTTTCTCATCTTCCACCAGTTGTGGCATACATACGAGAAGATATCACGGCTGGCTCTTTCTGGCCGGGAAGGATCCCGGTGAACGGTGGCTTGCCCTGTCCAAAATTGAAGATACGTGTACCGGCCCAGACGGAAAATGGGAACTATCTTCTAATCTATACCCCGGCTCTACCCACCCGGACGGAATCAGGCATCTTTGGGCCTTTTCAAAGGAGCCTTTCCCCAGGTTCATTTTCAGGGTTGGGAAGGGCATACTTCAAAGGGAAATATTCATGGTCAACGGCATGCCCGGGGTATTTTGCATATACAGCCTTACTGAAGCCGGCGGAATGTCCGGCCGGGAAAGCCGAACCCTGGTTTTGCGGCCTTTGTGCAACTCACGGTTTTATCATCATACTGTCAGGGAGGGTTCATGGAACCCAAGGGTTCTTTGCCGTGAAAATGCTGTTGTGCTAGAGGGGCACTCCGCATGGGACAGCCTGGCTTTGGTATGTACCGCCGGTTCTTTCACCGGGGAAGCCAGATGGTATAGAAACATGATCTACCCGCTTGAGAGAGAGAGGGGCTTGGATTACACCGAAGACCATCTGAGCCCCGGGTACTTCACGTGTCAAATCAAACCGGGCGAGGACGTTGTATTGTGGGCCGGCCCGGTTTCCGGACAAAGAAGAGTTTGTATTTCACGGCTACCGGGCACCGGGGAGAATGTATCTTTCAATGAATGGTGCCAGGGCCTTACGGATTACGCTTTGAGGTTGCGTGAACTTGAGGTTGGCAGGAGGCGCCGGATCCAGGCAGGCGCCGGCGGAAACAAGTTGCTGGCTAAACTATACCTTGCAGCTGACCAGTTCATCGTAAAAGCAAAGGCCGGAACTTCAATCATTGCAGGTTATCACTGGTTCGGGGAATGGGGGCGGGATACATTCATCTCCCTTCCCGGGCTTTTGCTGAATACAAGACGGTTCTCTGAAGCCAAGGATGTTTTCATGAGGTTTGCAGGCCAGATTCAGGGAGGCCTTGTCCCCAACTGTTTCGTGGAAGGCCAGGGCGCCGCTTACAACTCGGTAGATGCATCTTTGTGGTTCATAGATGCGCTGGCAAAGTATGAGAAAGTTTCAGGCGATTGGGAATTCGTCAAGCAGTTAATTCCCAAAATCGGGGAAATCATAGACAATTACATAACAGGGACCGGCAACGGCATCAAAATGCACAGCTCAGGGTTGCTGAGAGCGGGTAACCGTCACAGCCAGCTTACATGGATGGATGCACGTGCAGACGGAGTTCCGGCTACGCCCAGGGACGGTTTTCCTGTGGAAGTAAATGCTCTGTGGATCCGGGCGCTTTCACTATATGGCAACTGGCTGAAGAAACTGGCTGTTCAAGGATGGTATGGCAAGATGCGTACAGACATGGGCTCTAAACCTGGGGAGATAGGCATAGATATCACCGGCCATATGAAGTACTCGCGGTTGGCTCTCAAGGCAGCCAAGCAGTTCAGGCGGCTGTTCATATGGCCCGGGGCCGGCTTGTACGACAGGATTGATGAGAAGGGGACGGTTCCTGAAATTCGTCCAAATCAGCTTATCGCCGGCAGCATTACTGAGCTGTTTCTGCCAAGGCAGGCCCTGGTGGAAATCTGGGCCACAGTATTTGACAAACTGCTGTCTCCTCATGGGATCAGAACCCTGGCCCCGTTTTCCACAGGCTACCAGGGAAGGTATGCAGGCGGCCCCAGGGAAAGGGATGGCGCGTACCATCAGGGGACTGCCTGGCCGTGGCTCTTTGGGCCATTGTTTGACCTGTCAGTGAGGCTCCTGGAAACAGAGCCGGTATTCGACGGTACCAGGGGCATACCTGAGAATAGGCCCGGGCTCACAGAAATAACGCACTTGCTGTTGTCACACGTACTAAGGCTTGATAACAATACGTGTATTGGAACAATATTCGAAGTGGCATCGGGCGATCCCCCTTTTGAGGCAGGAGGAACCGTATCTCAGGCGTGGAGTGTGTCTGAGGCCATACGCATATTATCGTTCCTCGATGATACTGCGGAAAGTGGCAAACCCGGCACCTAGATGCAAACATTTGCCAGCATTCTCAACCGAAAAAACGCTGCCCATGGCCTACCCTGTGGTCAAAGGTGGGCTGTCTGGCATATTCTCACCCTGGGTACGAGTGTTCAAGTCAAGTTCTTCAACTCTAATAATTAAGCGGAAACCTGGGTATTACCAGATCTTGAAGAATCAATTTGATGCATGCTCAGGGAGCCTTCGGTTGGCCAAATCCTGTACCCTGCATATTGGTGCACAGGAGGGGGCCCCTCTTGGCCGGTTACAGGATGCAATCTAACCTTCCGGCGCCACAGGCCCCTGGCATTTCGGAGGGGAACGAACGATGGGTATCAGAGTCTTGATGCTTGCATGGGAATATCCCCCGGACCATGTCGGCGGGCTTGGCCGGCACGTTTGCCACTTATCTGAGTGTATGGCCAGGCAAGGAGCGGAAGTTACGGTTCTTACCCGTGGAGTACCGGGACGGCCGTTTATCCGTGAGCAATCAGGAGTTGAGGTGATATCGGCCATGCCCTATGACCTCCACCCCCCAAACTTCGTAACGTGGGCAGCTCAGTTCAATGTAAGCCTCATGGAAGCTTGCAGCAAACTGTTTTCCAAGGGGTGCTTCGACATAATTCATGCCCACGATTGGATAGTAGCGTACGCAGCCAGGGCACTTAAACATGCCTGGGAGGCTCCTTTAGTTGCCACCATTCATGCAACTGAATGTGGGAGGCAGAAGGGGCTTCATACGCCCATGCAGCATCACATATCTCAGACGGAATGGTGGCTGTGTTATGAAGCCTGGAAAGTCGTTACCTGCAGTACATATATGAAAGATGAGGTACAGCGGCTCTTTTCGGTACCCGGCGACAAGGTGCAAGCTATCCCCAATGGTATATCCGGTTCATGGTTTCAAGTCGAGAAAAGACACGAGCCTGAACCCCTGCTACTTTACGTAGGGAGGCTTGTACCCGAGAAAGGCCCTCATGTTTTGGTTGAGGCAATGAATGAAGTGGTTCTCCGTTATCCAACAGCAAAGCTGGTTTTGGCCGGCGGCGGGCCCATGGAAGGCCATCTCAGGGATGTAGTATACAAGAACGGCTTGGGCAAAATAGTAGAGTTTGCAGGGCACGTTGGCGATAGGCAGTTAAGAGACTTGTACTCCAGGGCCTGGGTAGCTGTGTTTCCCAGTTCATACGAGCCTTTTGGGATTGTTGC
>DUTL01000358.1 GCA_012842105.1 Candidatus Fermentithermobacillaceae bacterium
GCCCCGTTGGGCCTTGGAAGGTTGCGTGCGAATTGATGCAGGTGGGGGCGTAGTAGATTCCGATGCTATGTGAGCGGGTGTTTGGCCCACCCTCTGTACGACTTGCGAAAGCAGCAATGAGATAGTAAGAAACACATCCACACAGCCACGCTTGAGAGCATGGGAAAGAAGCACTAATGGATTTCAGGCTGTGCTTTGCCTGTGAGGGTCACGGACCACTACGACTGCAAACGCGATGCTCCTTGTAGCAGAATCCAGGATCATGGCTTTCAAGCCTCCGTAGCGCGTGAATATCAACCTGCCGGACGTTTTATTGAAAATCAAATTGAGATACTCCGAAATGTGCACTCTGAGCCGTACTGGATTTGCTAGTATCGGGGAGGCCAGATCGTGATCATGCATTCGATGGCGCCGAGGTTGATCGAATTGAGATATTCGGTTCTTGGGTGAATAACGTCCCCGCTCAGGTTAGAGGCGGATGCGTTACGGTTTGCGTTGGCCATGGCCCCAAAGACATTCTCAAGCTGTCGGCTACGGCTTCCTGTACCATTGTGGATTCGATGGCGTGTTTGGCAATCAGGAAGTTCATGGTTTAGCAGTCAAAATGCGCACAGGCTCATCACTACGCCTGCGGTTGGACCTTGGGGCTGTTCCATGACTATGTTGCTGTTAGGACTTTATTGGAGTTACCGGTTGAAGGGGCGCCGGGCGTGGCCTTGGGGGATATGTGAAGCCAACTGGAGAGAAACAGCACAGTCGTGTTTCCGGTTTCTGGCACATGAAGTGTCAGCTTGTCGTGGCACTAAGACACCCCACCTAAGCAATGAGTGCGAGGAAATCCGGCAAGCAGTTGAATGAATCCAAGAAATATGGTAGTGTTTGGTACTGGATATGGGGCCCAAGTATGGAAGCCGTCCACTACATTTCCTAGTCGATGTAGAATGTGGGGGCCTTGGTACAGCTCGAACAGGAAGAACCGGCAATCGGAAATACCGTTTGAAGGCACAGCAAACCGAATGATATCGGTGAGGTTGATGGTTGCTCTGCTACTAGGCAGTAACAGGTGAAATACAAGTGGCCAGGAAGTTTCCGCCTGTTACGCCATGATTGCAAGTAGATCGTGGGGGATTCAACGGTGCTAACCTGGCTTAGGTCAAAGATAAGGCGCTCACATGACGTGGACGAGACAAGTGCTGTTGCTGCTGCAAATATAGAGTCTTCCTTTGTGTCGGGGAAGCAAGAAAGACCACGTGTTTGCCTGATCGATGTTGACGAGGGGATTGTTGAGGGCCTCAGATCAAAAGGTATGAACTGCTTCTCTGGTACGCTTGGGTCACTCGTCAGTGTCCCCAACAAGGGTTATGAGAGTTATCACAGGACTCACGACTGCCTCCTAAATTGCAGATTCCCAGACAACCTGCACGAGTACGATGTAGTAGTAATCGACCTTCAGAACAAGAAAACTGTAGAATATGACGCGCATCAGCATGAGCATTCTCACGTGACGGGCCATGTACAGCAGGTGTTCATGAGTGCTTATCCCGAGACACGATTTGATCCCCGCCCTGCAGCGGCTCAAGTCCTGGGAGATAAGCTGCAAGCATTTCTTGGCAGAGAGACTGTCTGCGTAATCCTCGCAGCAGAGAACGATCTGGTGACCTACTATCCTATAAAGATTACGTCTGATGGCATTAAGGAGTGCGATATGATACCGCTTTCCCTCTATGGATTCTACCCTGATATACCATCAATGGTGCCTCTAAAAGGAATCGACACAAGGGTTCTGATTGATACATCCTCTGAACTAGGTCAGCTGCTGAGGAGACACAATGCGAGTTCCAAGTATGAAACTGCGTTTGCCCATCCCATAGGCTGGAAAGAGCGGCAACGAGTTGAGTCTGACGACTTCATTCCACTAATGGCAGCTATGTCAGGAGAAGCAATATCCTACGTGCACAAGCGACAAAAGAACTGCACGTTTGTGTTTCCTGTCATCACTGACAAAAAGGCATTCCTGATCGATCTGATGGAAAGAGCGTTGCCGGAATGGTTTCCGGCCCTGTTTCCATATAGCACACGGTTCATATGGTTGAAGGATGAGCCATACATGTTGCCCAATGAGGAAGTGCTTGTCAGAGAAAGAGAAGGAATCAGGCGAGCGTTCGAGGCCGATCTTGCCAAGATTGATGCACAGATTGACGCCAATCGCGAGAAGCATAAGTATCTTCATGATCTCCTAACAGCGTCAGGCGCTGAACTCGTAGCAAGTGTCCAGACATTTCTTCTCTGGTTGGGCTTTCCCGAC
>DUTL01000071.1 GCA_012842105.1 Candidatus Fermentithermobacillaceae bacterium
CATGGGGAATGTTCTTGCCGAGGCTACTCCTGAACTTGTTTTACGCTGGCTGCCTTTTGATTCAGACGAAAACACCGTAAGAAATTGGAACTTCAACAAGATGATTAGGCCCACAGGCTTGCCTCAAACATTTCATGAACTCATGTTGGAGCAGGCAGTCTGCAAAGAAGCCCTCAGACTTTCGCTGGATCATCACAAAGGCTTGATACGAGGCCTCAAAGGGGTCAGGCAACAGCGGAGTGCAGGCGACGTGTTTCGCCAGACCGCCTCAGGGGAAACCCTCGTGGACATGATGAAGATAAAGGTACTGGTTGGTACCGGCGGGGCGCTGTCTTACGCACCCAGGCGGAACCAGGCAGCAATGATACTTCTGGACGGGCTTCAGCCCGAGGGAATCACTGACTTGTTTGTAGACAGCCGGTTTTTGCTGCCCCACATGGGCGTACTCATGGATATAGACAGGAATGCCGCAGCAGAAATCGTAGAAACCGAAACTCTGGTCCCCCTTGGAACATGCATTGCTCCGGTGGGCCCCAAAACCACTCTGGGTACGCCTGTTGCCCGGGTCGCACTTGGAAGCAATATATACGATATTGTTTCAGGCGCTTTGCAGGTAATCACCCTGGAAAACGGAGAAGGGGCCGTATTCGAAATTACCCCCAGGCGGGAATTTGACGTAGGTTCAGGCCCCGGAAGGCCGGTTTCAGGGAAGGCCGCTGTTGGTATCACGCGCCTTATTTTGGACGGACGGGGCAGGCCGCTTGTGTTTCCCGGCGATACCGGCAGTGCAAGGCAAATTGTGGCCGGGTGGTATGAGGCTCTTGATGCGTACCCTCGCAATGCTTTAGGGCAGTTGCGGGAGGAACGATCATAGGAGGTGTGAATAATGGCTTTGCTTTCTACGCTTAAGATACTTGACAGGGCGGTGATTCGGAAAGAACGAAGGTTGCCTGCTCCAGGTGATGTACTGGTGTCAGAAGGTGACATGGTTGCTCCCGGTACTGTGATTGCGAAGGCGGAGTTTATAAGGGGCAACCCCTATATTGTCGACCTAAGGGCAGAGTTGAAACAGAAGACTGATCCTGAGCTTGTTGATCGTGTCTTGGTGAAAAAGCAAGGGGATGTTGTTAAGGCCAGGGAAGTGATTGCAAGGTATCAAAAGAGTTTCTGGTCTGAGGTCATAGAGGTTACGTCTCCGTGCGACGGAGCGATTGAATATATTTCGAGAACCCAGGGCCGGATAATCATCAGGGAGGATCCTCGATCCGCCAAACCCCTCAGCATAGTGGCAGCCGCTTCCAGGCTGAGGGTAAGGCCCAGGTTCCTAAGGATGTTCACTACTGTCAGAGAAGGCGATTATGTGTTCGAAGGAAAGATTATTGCCACAACTGACGGATTGGACTTTGTGTATGCGCCTATCAGTGGCATTGTGGAAAGAATCTGTACTCTTACAGGTACTATTACCATAGTAAAGCCTATCAGGCATACAAGCGTACTTGCCCATGCCGGAGGCAGGGTAAGCAAGGTAATTCGTGATTACGGCGCAGTAATTGACTCGGTAGGCGCGTATATTCAGGGCGTCTTCGGAATTGGCGGCGAATGTTCAGGGGAGTTGATGATGATGTCTGACAGCCCTGGCGAGCCCCTTCGCAGTGACAGAATAGATGCAAATGTTAAGGGCAAGGTCTTGGCCTGCGGTTCATTCGCATCGTTTGAAGCTATACAAGAAGCCAGAGAGGAAGGGGCTGTAGGCCTAATTACCGGAGGCATGAATCAACTAGATCTGGTACGAATTCTAGGCAGAGAACTGAGTATCGGGCTCACAGGCCAGGAGGGTATAGATTTTACAATAGTGATTCTCGAAGGGTTTGGCGAGATTGCCATGAACCGGGAAGCATGGGCCATACTCGAGAAAAACGCAGGAAGAATAGCTTCCATTGATGGAACTACTCAAATCAGGGCAGGAGTGGTAAGGCCCGAGATAATCATAAGCGCGTGCTATGACAGTGAAGCCGGTTTGCCTGAGCACAGCCAGGCGATATCATTGATATCCGAAGATGCGAGCAGAGCGCCGTCTGTAACATACGCCAGGCTACGCATTGGAGACAGGGTGAGATGTACCAGGCCGCCCTGTTTCGGTTTGTGGGGCACAGTGGAAAGCTTACCCGGTAACCCCGAGGAAGTAGAATGCGAGGCTGTTGTTGAAGTAGCCGGGATAAGGCTTGATGACGGAAACCTGGTAGCAATACCCCAGGCCAATTTGGAGGTCTTTCGTCGTGAAGATTAGGAGCTGGACAGGGACGTTACGAAAATGGCTTAGGCTTAAGCCTCCTGTATGGGAAACTCCTGAATGGGATCAAATGTCGTGGGATGAAAAAATGGCAATATGGCACAGGCACAGGAAGATCAACATAGTTCTAAGCTGTATATACCTGGCTTGTTTTATAGGAAGCCTCCTATGGGTTATCAAAACCGGGCGAGACGGCAAGATCCTTGGTGTTTTCAATGTCATCATGATTGTGTGTATTTGCATCGCTATGTTTCTGATGGATTAATCTACTGTGCCTTAATATGGAATTGATCTTTGCGTCTGGCCTGGTTTGATAATGATGCTCTATTCTCATTCAGGGATTTCAGGTATTATGATGGAGGCTGCCAGGTAGAACAATACCCCCGGGATCACTGCGGTTACGCAAGTTATGAAGGCGACGCCAAGACGTACTATGGTTTCGTCTATATCAAAGTACTCTCCAAGCCCACCGCATACACCTGAAATCATTCTCTTTGTTTTTGAGCGGTACAGTTTTTTGGACAAGTAGTTCTCCTCCTTAAGTATAACTGCACTATTTCAATACGCAAGATAACCTGAATTGTATCACAATACCGTGTTACCGGTATGCGGGTCGGCCTTAAGTTCCCAACTTCCTAGCCTCTTGATGGCGGCATATTTGAAACGGCACATATGAAATTGTTTGACAATTTGATTATTGTCAGATTTGTTATTGCACAATCCTAATTGCAGTGATAAATTTAAGACAGGGTCTAGGGAGGTGAGATTGCTGCGAAAAGAAGATATCAAAGTACTTATAAGCACAGAAGAGTTAGACAAACGAATCCGGGAACTGGCTCATGAGATCTCCAAAGACTATGCCAACAGGGAATTGCTTATGGTTGGCGTGCTAAAGGGAAGTTTCGTGTTTATGGCTGATCTTATCAGGCATTTGGATTGTGACGTAGAAGTTGACTTCATGGGAACGGTCAGTTACGGAGCTTCAACAGAGTCATCAGGAGAAGTACGGATTACCAAAGATCTTGAGCAGAGTGTGGCCGGCCGGCACGTTCTCCTAGTCGAAGACATTGTCGATACAGGGCTGACTCTCAGATACCTTCTGGACACACTAAGAAACAGGCAACCCGCCAGTCTCAGGGTGTGTACGCTGTTGGACAAACCTGCCAGAAGGAGGGTAAGGGCTAACCTGGACTATTACGGTTTCATAATCCCCAATGCATTTGTTGTAGGGTATGGCCTGGATTACGCACAGAAATACAGGGGGTTGAACTATGTTGGTGTGCTGGAAAACCCTGAGTCCCTGAAGAATTAGTGTGCTTAATCAATTGTAAAGTCTACATGAGGGAGGAAGAATTCTTGCTGGAACGACTGTTCAAGCTCAAAGAAAACGGCACCAACGTGCGCACTGAAGTGGTTGCCGGTGTTACTACTTTCATGACCATGGCTTATATTATTTTTGTCAACCCAGACATTCTAAGTGCAACAGGTATGCCCTTCGGCGCCGTGATGACTGCCACTGCCTTGTCTGCAGGCATTACCACGATTCTTGCAGGATTCATGGCGAACTATCCTTACGCCCTGGCAAGCGGAATGGGCCTTAACGCTTTTTTTGCTTTCGTAGTGGCTGAACAAGCAGGGTGGCAGGCAGCCCTGGGCGTGATTTTCCTATCAGGCATCTTGTTTCTGGTTTTGGCTCTTACCGGAGCGATAAACATTCTTGATGCTGCTATTCCCCAATCTCTTAAGCGTGCAGTAGGCGTAGGCATCGGCCTCTTCATTGCCTTCATCGGTGTAAAGAATGCAGGCATCATACAGGGTGATCCTGCTACCATCGTTGCAAGGGGCAATTTTGCCGCTGCAGGCCCGGCTCTTGCCCTGATAGGGCTGCTCATAACCGCGGTGCTTATGGCGAGGAACGTTCGTGGGTCTATCCTCTTGGGCATTTTGATAACAACGCTTATCGGAATTCCCATGGGGGTCACGAAAATTGCAGGCAGCATCGTTGGAAAACCTGCATCTCTGGCACCTATAGCTTTTAAGTTAGACTTCAAAGGTGCGTTTAGCCTAGGGTTTATGACGATTTTCAGTTTCTGGTTCGTAGACGTTTTTGATACAGTGGGCACCCTTATGGGCACTGCTTCAAGAGCAAACATGCTCGATGAAAAAGGGCAGCTCCCGAGAATCAAAGAGATGATGACCGTTGATGCCATAGGCACTTGCCTTGGTGCAGCGTTGGGAACAAGCACTGTGACCACCTATGTAGAATCAAGCGCCGGCATTGCAGAGGGCGGGCGTACAGGGCTTACTGCCGTGGTGATAGGCATCTTGTTCTTGGTGTCGCTGGTTTTTGCACCTCTCGCAGGCATGATTCCTACTGAAGCCACTGCTCCTGCACTGATTATTGTTGGCGTGCTTATGATGCTTCCTGTAAAAGACATTGATTGGTCTGATTTTTCAGAAGCTTTTCCTGCCTTTATTACCATAGCGATGATGCCTTTTGCTTTCTCAATATCTGACGGTATTTCGGCAGGCTTCATCAGCTACGTGGTTGTAAAGGCCCTTTCCGGGAAAGCCAGAGAAATCCATTGGCTTGTCTACGTACTCGCGGCTATATCGGTAATTCACCTTATTCCGGGGCTGTTCTAGGGTGTATAACCGTTTGATGTCTCATTGATTGCTCTGCCTGGCAAAGGCAGAAACTAAAAAAGGTGAACGGGAGGGCGTATTCCATGAAACTGAAACAGGAGAGCAAATACCAGGTGGGAGTAGTGCTAGGCTCTGCAAGTGACTTAGACAAGGTCGAAGCGCTTTTTAAAGTGTTTGATGAGTTTGAGATTGGCTATGAACTTGCGGTTATTTCAGCTCACAGAACCCCTGAACTGCTTGAAGAATACGCCCGTTCCGTTTATTCCAGAGGGTTTAAGGTACTGATTGCCGCAGCCGGGCTATCAGCAGCGCTGCCGGGTATGCTTGCCTCTTTGGTCCATATTCCGGTTATAGGCCTTCCTATCAGTGCAGGTACTCTCAATGGAATTGATGCGTTGCTTTCCATATCTCAGATGCCGCCGGGGGTACCGGTGGCCTGTGTTGGAATTGACTCGCCCAGGAATGCCGGGCTGCTGGCGGTGAGGATACTGTCGTTAACTGATTGTTCTCTGGCCGGAAAACTGTCAGGCTACAGGAAGGCAATGGCCGGCAACGTTGTGACGAAGATGAGAAACCTTAAGGAAGAGGGATACCCTGTATGGGAGTTTTGAGGCTTAACGAGATCACAGAGGAGTGCGGCGTATTCGCAGTTGTGGGCCATCCAAGGGCTTCTCAGCTTTGCTACTACGGGCTTTATGCACTGCAGCACAGGGGGCAGGAGTCTGCAGGGATGGCTGTACGCAACGGAGCACGGATTCAAACAAAGAAAGGCATGGGGCTGGTTTCTGACGTTTTTGCAAGGGAAGACGTAATGAGCATGGCAGGTTCTTCAGCGCTTGCCCATGTTAGGTATTCAAACGTAGGTGACGAAGGCGGGGTTGAAGATGCCCAACCCATTACGGTCAAGATGTGGCAGGGGCAGATGTCTTTTGCACACAACGGCAATTTGGTCAATGCGGCAAAACTGCGGACCGGCCTTGAGGGAGACGGTTCGATTTTTCAGACTACGTCTGACTGCGAGGTAATACCTCATCTAATGTCCAAATCGGGTTCAAAAGATCCTGTCGAAGCCCTTGTTAAGTGTTTGCCTGCTCTCAAAGGAGCTTATTCTTTGTGTGTTCTCACCCCAAACGGAATAATCGCGGCGAAAGATCCCAACGGTTTCAGGCCGTTGTGCCTGGGACGGCTAGACGGGGCGTATATTGTGTGTTCCGAGACTTGCGCCCTTGATGCTGTTGGCGCCACCTTTATCCGCGAACTTGATCCCGGTGAAGCAATCTTCATTGAGGAGGCCAAAAACCCAGGCCCCGTTTGGTTATCAGCCAGGGAACCTGTGTCGTATTCCGTTGGCAACCGTTTTGATTGTGGGAAATCAGTTGCACGCAACTCAACCCTTTGTGTTTTTGAATTCATATATTTTGCAAGGCCTGACTCAGATATATACGGGCTGAATGTACATGCTGCCAGAAAAGCCCTGGGCCGGAGGCTTGCTCAAAAAGATTGCTTGCCTGCAGATCTGGTAACCGGTATTCCCGATTCGTCTCTGTCTGCGGCCACAGGATATGCAGAGGAAGCCGGTATCCCGTATGAAATGGGGATTGTAAAGAACAGGTATATCGGCAGGACTTTCATCGCTCCCAGGCAATCCATGCGTGAACTTGGCGTAAAGATAAAAATTAATCCCCTGCAGAGGGTTGTATCAGGTAAGCGGGTGGTAATGGTTGACGATTCCATAGTACGCGGCACTACTTCCAAGTATATTGTGAGCCTTCTAAGGGCTGCCGGCGCCAGGGAAGTACATGTGAGAATCAGTTGTCCGCCTTACCGGTTTCCATGCTATTACGGTATTGACACCTCTTCCAAGGGCGAGTTGATAGCCATCGGAAAGACTGAGGAACAAATTCGGCAGGCTATAGGCGCTGACAGCATTGCTTTCCTGGATGTCAAAGACCTGGAGGAAGTTCTCGGCCGGCAGGTCGGAAACTTGTGTGCAGCGTGCTTTACAGGCAATTACCCGGTCAAACCGGACGATACGCCGGGGGCCGGGTTTTGATGGGTTTGGCGTTCTCTGTCAGGGGATATGCCGGGTTATTCCACGGCCCGGCCTTTAAACCGGTAACAGGTATTACGACCCAGGTGGAGGTTTGATCAGATGACTTTAGACAGATCCATGGAATACAGTAAGGCCGGCGTGAACATTGATGCAGCAGCCTCATGGGTTTCCCGAATAAAACAGCTGGCAGCACAAACCAGGAGCGATGCCGTGCTTTCAGGCGTAGGAGGGTTTTCAGGGCTCTACAGCATGGATCATTTGGGATTCGAGAATCTGGTGCTTGCTTCAGGTTCAGATGGTGTGGGCACCAAGGTGATAATTGCCCAGATGATGGATAAGCATGATACCGTGGGCATAGATCTGGTTGCTATGAATGTTGATGACGTAGTAACTTCAGGCGCGACACCTCTTTTTTTCTTGGACTACATAGCCGGCGGAAATCTGACCCCGGACCTGGTTGAGCAAATTATCCAGGGTGTCGTCGCCGGGTGCCAGGCTGCTGGATGTACTTTGCTTGGCGGCGAGACAGCCCAAATGCCTGATCTTTACGGCCCGGGCGAGTATGACCTGGCAGGGTTTTGTGTAGGCGCTGCAACCAAATCTCATATTATTGACGGAAAAAGTATCAGACAGGGAGATATTGTGGTTGGGCTTGCTTCTTCGGGGTTGCATTCAAACGGATATACCCTGGTACGGAAGGTATTCAGAGAAGCCGGTTGGGGCCTCAGCCGTTATGTGGGGCAATTGGGAAGGACCCTCGGAGAAGAACTGCTAGAGCCTACCCGTATATATGCGCCTCTCTTGCTGAAAATCAGAGACAATGTTTGCATTAAGGGCGCCGCCCATATTACCGGCGGGGGAATAGTTGAAAACGTTCCACGAATACTGCCCCCGGAACTGAAGGTAAAGTTCAACCTTGGCTGGGAAGTTCCCCCTGTGTTTCAGGTTATCCAGGAACTCGGGAATATTTGTGACAAAGAGATGTACAGGGTTTTCAACATGGGTATAGGAATGACGGCCATAGTTGCCCCGGGTGACGTTGACAAGGTAATGGCATTGAGCCGTGAGGCGGGGATTGGTTCATTTGTGGTAGGTGAGATAGTTGGAGAACCGTGAAAACTGCATGATATCCCTTGGAGTGCTAGTCTCAGGAAGAGGCAGTAACCTTCAGGCTATTCTTGACGGATGTGAAGAAGGCAGTATACCTGGGCGAGTGCAGGTAGTGATATCTAACAGGCCCGGGGCGCCGGCTCTGGGCAGGGCCACTGCAAAAGGTGTGCCTGCTTTTACTGTGGAGCCAAAGCAGTTTGGGAAGTGGCCTGGCTGCAAGGTGCCGTACGAGCAAGAGTTAGTTGAAGTGCTTGCATCTCATAATGTCGATCTTGTTGTGCTGGCAGGTTACGATCGTTTGGCAGGTGACACCTTGCTCAATGGGTTTCCAATGAGAGTGATTAACATACACCCTTCGCTCTTGCCTGCTTTTCCCGGCCTCAATGCCCAGAAGCAGGCTTTGGATTATGGTGTCAAGGTGGCGGGAGCGTCAGTGTTCTTTGTAGACCTGTCAGTTGACGGCGGCCCGATTATTATTCAGGGCTCGTGTGAAGTGCACGAAAACGATACCGTTGAGTCCCTTTCCCGACGGATACTCGAGACAGAACACAGAATTCTTCCTGAAGCGATAACTCTGATAGCCCAGGGCAGGGTCCAGGTACACGGACGGAAAGTGAAGGTTTTGCCTTAGCCGGGACGAGAGCATACCGGCAACACATCTGTAAATGAGGTGTAATTGTTGAGACGCGCTATTTTAAGTGTAGCAGACAAAACAGGAATTGAAGATCTGGCTCGGGCGTTACAAGACTCAGGATGGGAAATTGTCTCGTCAGGGGGCACAGCCAGGTTTCTCGTAAGCAAAGGTATTCAGGTTATTGAAGTAAGCCGGATAACAGGCTTCCCGGAGATTCTTGGGGGCAGGGTAAAGACGCTTCACCCCAAGATTCATGGCGGCATATTGGCCATGCGAAACAAAAAAGAGCATATGGAACAACTTGAAATACATAACGTGACGCCTGTTGACATGGTGGTTTGCAACCTGTATCCGTTTGTTGAGGCAGCGGTAAAGCCCGGCGCCACAATAGAGGAAGTAGTTGAGCAAATAGATATCGGCGGGCCTACCCTCCTCCGGGCCGCTGCTAAAAACTACCGGTGGGTTACCGTAGTATGCAACCCTGAACGGTATTCGGGTATTATAGAGGAAATCAAGGCCAACGGAGAAGTGAGTACGGACCTCCGCCGGACACTGGCGCTTGAGGTTTTTGCCCATACTGCCTCGTATGATACGGCTATATCTTCATATTTTGCTTCTGTTTGGCCCGGTAGCCGCTCTCAACTTGACGAAGACTTGGTGCTGGGTTACAGGAAAGCGTTTTCCTTAAGGTACGGCGAGAACCCTCATCAGCAGGCCGCATACTACGAGCCCGTGATTGAAGGGAACATGCCTTCTTTGAGCGGGGCGCAAATTCAGGGTAAGGAGCTTTCATACAACAACATAAACGACCTTGACAATGCATTCCATGCTGTATGGGATCTGGGCTCAACAGGATGTGTTATAGTCAAGCACGCTGCTCCGTGCGGTGTGGCATTAGGTGAAACCGCAAGGGAAGCTTTTGACGCCGCTTTTCAGGGCGACCCTGTTTCTGCTTTCGGAGGGATTGTGTCACTTAACTGTGAAGTAGACAAAGATTGCGCCGAAGCCATGAAAGGGATATTCCTTGAGGTTGTTGCAGCGCCTTCTTTTACCCAGGATGCACTTGAAGTTCTGAGAAGCAAGAAGAACCTGCGGTTGCTTGCATTGGCTCCAGGTGATGCGTTTGATGCGCTTAAGGATCAACCCTGCCGCGGATCAGGTTCCTGTGAACCGGGTTTCCGTGAATCAAGCCTTGCCGGCGGCTACAGGATGAAGGCTGCTATGGGCGGAATACTGGTGCAGGAGAAAGACCGGTTGCTCCCAGACTGTGAACAATGGAGTGTGGTGTCTAAGAGGCGGCCTACTCCGGAAGAGCTGCGAGGCCTCAAGTTTGCCATGACTGTGTGTAAGCATGTAAAGTCAAATTCTATAGTGCTTGCACGTGGATGCAAGACCGTGGGAATAGGCGGGGGCCAGCCCAACAGGGTAGATGCGGTAAGAATAGCTATCGCCAGGGCAGGAGAGAGGGCTAAGGGCTCCTGTCTTGCGTCAGATGCATTCTTCCCGTTCCCAGACTCGGTATACGAAGCCGCCAAAGCGGGAATCACTGCCATAGCCCACCCTGGCGGGTCAATAAGAGACCAGGAGTCAATAGATGCAGCCAATGCTCATGGAATCGCCATGGTGCTTACGGGCAAACGCCATTTCCTGCATTGATCTTCAAGAAATAGTTACCGGGCCACGGTTCATTGTGTGAGAAATAAGGCCGGCAGGAAAACCGGCAGGGTGGGACCGGCGAATGCCGGTGCGTGATACATTTGTGATGTTGTGAGAAGTTGATAGTGCCTGTACATAATGCTTAGCCCTGTATGTGAAAGGAGCCGTTCTAATGAGGGTATTGGTTATCGGGTCAGGCGGAAGAGAACATGCCCTTGCATGGGCCATACATAGAAGCCCCGGCGTTGAGAAGCTATGGGTAGCCCCTGGAAACCCGGGAACTGAAGCGCTTGGTATCAATGTTTCAATAGATCCCATGGATTTTGAGGCTATCTACGATCTTTGCCGGGGAGAGTCAATAGAGCTTGTAGTGGTAGGCCCTGAAAACCCCCTTGCCGCAGGGATTGCAGATTTTCTGGCAGCC
This sequence comes from Candidatus Fermentithermobacillaceae bacterium, assembly GCA_012842105.1. Lineage (GTDB taxonomy): Bacteria > Bacillota > Sulfobacillia > Fermentithermobacillales > Fermentithermobacillaceae > DTU015. The sequence continues at coordinate 10,814 of DUTL01000071.1, forward strand.
AGGGGCATTTCGGTTTTTGGGCCCACAAAAGGCGGGGCTCAGCTGGAAGCCAGCAAGAGTACGGCAAAAGAATTTATGGCCAGGCATGATATTCCCCATGCCCGGTTCAAGGTGTTTGAGCGTCCCGAAGATGCCGTTGACTATGTTAGGTGCGCGCCGGGGCCCTGGGTGATCAAGGCGGACGGATTGGCCTATGGAAAAGGGGTAACCATAACTTCAGACACTGATGAAGCTATCACGGTAATCAGTGGGATGCTTTCCGGAAAACTCCATGGTACGGCAGGCAGGCGGATTGTCATAGAAGAATTTCTCGAAGGCATTGAAGCTACCGCCATGGCATTATGTGACGGAAACACAATATTTGCCCTCCCAATGGCCAAAGATCACAAGAGGGTGTTTGACGGAGATAAAGGCCCTATGACCGGGGGCATGGGAGCCTATTCGCCCCTTCCTTTCGTTACCCCTGAAATGGAGAAGATGATCTACCGGGATATTTTGCATAAGACGTTTTTGGGCCTGAAGCACGATGGCATTGACTACCGTGGCGTTATTTACGCAGGGTTAATGCTAACCAAGGCCGGCCCCAAGGTGCTTGAATACAACGTTCGATTCGGCGATCCTGAAGCCCAATGCGTACTGCCAAGGTTAGCAGGGGATTTTGCAGGCTTGCTCATGTCATGTGCAGAGGCGCGCCTTGAAAGTTTCATCTCAAGCAACAGTATTGAAGCCAGGGATGAATCAGCGGTTACCGTTGTAATGGCTTCTCGTGGGTATCCCGGCGAATATCCCAAAGGGCTTCCCATAGAAGGGCTTGCAGGTACAGGCAATATGTTTTCCGACGATGTGCTGGTATTTCAGGCGGGAACCGGCAAAGATGAAAAGGGGCGTCTTGTGGCCTCAGGCGGAAGAGTGCTTGCAGTTACGGCCCTTATGCCCACACTTGTCGAAGCCCGGTTGGAGGTGTACGATGCTTTGTCAAAAGTCACATTCCCCGGGGCTCATTGCAGAAAAGACATAGGCAAGCGGCAACCTAAGATTTGACTGATACGGCAGATGGGGTGTAACTGAAGATGGGAGAGATTGAAAATGAGGAAGGCCAAAGATGGGGAACCGTGAAAACTATGCGTAGAAACAGGCCTCTCACGGCAACCCTAACAAGAGTGGCTTTACTGGCAGGGATTTACGCTGTGTTGACCGTGTTTCCCCCGTTTTCCAGCTTCGGGTACGGGCCGGTTCAGGTTAGAGTGGCGGAAATCCTTACAGTGCTGCCTTTTCTGTTTCCTTGGGCCAAATGGGGGCTTTACATTGGATGCATCCTGGCAAACCTCGCCAGCCCCTTTATGGTGTGGGATATTACACTCGGCGCCTTAGCCAGCCTGATAAGCGGGTTGCTCACCGAGAGGCTGCCCAATGCCTACCTGGCGCCTTTGCCCCCTGTGCTGGTCAATGCGTTCATAGTTACATCATACGTCGCCCCGCTGAGCGGGCTCAGCTATTGGCCTGTATTTGCCTATATAATGTTGGGCCAGGCAATTTCATGTTATGTCCTCGGCCTGCCCGTGCTGCTGTTTTTGATCAAAAACCCGCACCTTGCCGGCAGGTTGCAGTGATCAGCGGACTATTGAGTCAACTTCAGGTGTCGCGCCTTCCAGAGTGATGACCATGTGGTTGGGTACGCACACTATGGATTGCCCCGGTATTGAAATCCACCCTGTCCTCCAGCATATTTCATTGGGGCATACAATGTGGCCAAGTGGCAGCACCCGTACTTTGCCCTGGCCGTACTCTATGGTTGCTTTTCCCCGGGGAATGGTTACCGTAATCTGTGACAGTGATTCAGTGTTAACAGCCAGCCTGGATACTTCTTCGCCATCGACCCTGACAACGGCAACTAATTCCCCGTGTTTCGCGGGTAAATACCTGAGCCCGGCCCAGATTAGCACCGTAGCAAGCACGGCCGAAACAACCAGTGTCTTGTCGCCTCTTGTCACCATATCATTCCCCCAGGAAATTATAACACTGCAGGGGCTTGTCACGCTCAACCGGCTGCACGTGCCACAACATTATCTCACCGGAGAAATCATACCAGACGGATCCTCTTGCCAGATAGCAAATACATTGCGAATTGCTATTGGGAACCCACCGGGTGCTGGTATATAATTAAGATTTATGCTATTCCGAGAACATAAAGAAGGATTTTTCAAGGCAGCGTAGAATATAGTGACACAGAAAGCCATTTCAAAAATCAGCAGACATCTCAACGCAAACACTAGCAATTAAACATCATTTTCTACACAGCAAGACACCCAAACAAATTTGCAGTTTTTGCTGCACCATCCTAGTATACGTTGTCTTTTGGTTATTCGAGTGGCTTCCAACTTCGCAAGGAGGTGAAACACTTGTTAAATCTGCTAGTTCTTGCATCAGAAGCACCGGAAGTTAAGTGGGGTGTCTTTGTGCCCGATGACAGCACCATCTCCGGCCTGTTCCTCGCACTGGGCATGGGTATCCTGGTGTACGTTATGATCCAGCGTGCACGGGCAGGGCTGCCTATTCCTGAGATCAGGCGAATCGCCGGAATGGAAGCCTTTGAAGAAGCAGTAGGAAGGGCCACCGAGATGGGGCGCCCGGTTCACATTACCAACTACTCCGCTGACGTAGGAGACTACGACACCTGGGCTTTCTGGGCATACCTTGCCCATACAGCCAAACTCTGTGCTTCTTACGACACAAGAATCATCAACACCAACTCAGACTGGCTCAGTATGACTGTTAACGAGGAAATAGTTAGGCAGGCTTACCTTGAAGCCGGAAGGCCAGATGCTTTCATCCCTGACGACGTTAGGTTTATGTCAGACTGGCAGTTTGGTTACACCATGGGTGTTGCCGGCCTGATCGCCAGAGAAAAACCCGCGGCTAACTTCCTGGTCGGCTACTTCTATGCTGAGGCTTTGATTCTTGCTGAAGCCGGCGCATTGGTAGGAGCCATTCAGGTGGCTGCCACGTCAGCAACGGCGCAGTTGCCATTTTTCGTTGCTTCTTGCGACTACACCATGATTGGTGAAGAGTTCTATGCCGGAGCGGCTGCTCTTTCCAAAGAGCCTGTCATCTATGGTTCGGTAGTATCCCAGGACATAACACGGGTGGTGTTTACCGCAATCTGCATCATAGGTGCGCTGTTGAGCACGGCAGGGAGCAGTGCTGTAATCGATCTGATCAAGTTTTAAGGCTTTGCCAAATAAACGGGAGGGGGTGAACCGGTTTGAAAAGGGAAGTTCCGTTAGTAGTCACCTTTATCATGACAGTACTCCGCTTTGGATTTGAAATGTTCAACCCAATGCTCAC
>DUTL01000072.1 GCA_012842105.1 Candidatus Fermentithermobacillaceae bacterium
CGAAGGCTATCAAGGTGAATACGCCTTACAGGCATTCAACCCGCTGGTTTGCAGGTGGCTGAGAAAACACAATGAGGATCTAGTTGTGGGCCTGCTGCTGGATGACATTCCCTACCTCAGATTCAGGTGTTTCAGGAACTTCAAAGATAACTTGTTCTCTGCAATAGCCTCACCGGGCTTTGTCGGGTATAACTACAACACCGTGACTGACGAAATAGCACGGGCGTATCGCGCCAATGGGGTCACAGTACTTGGTTATGGCCTGCTACAGGAGGCCCTAAACGACAGCGCGTACCGTCAATATGTCGACAATATCATATTTGATATAAGCCATCCGTGACGTTACACAGTCACCGGCTTCGAATACACCCGGTAACAGACGGCCTTTGCTGTTCACGTGAACCGTCCAGGAAGGCCCGTCCAGAAAGGGATATGAGTGTCATTGTCAACAATCTCATTTTCCCACCGGAAACGGAGCTTTGGCAGACCCTGCAGCCGCACGCAGGTTGATTTCCGATTCCCAAAATGCTGCCGTAGAATCTTCTGGTACCACCTTTACATTCACAACCACGCCTGGATATACAAAGTCATACTGTGCGATGAATCTCTTATTGACTTCGCTACAAGTGACTTCGTCAAATACTCCGCTTCGTTCTACATCGTTGCCATATTGAAATAACTTGAAGGCCTTACCCTCTTCAGGTAGATATCCGTCAACAGAGCTGACGTGCAGTCTCCCGCCCAGGGCCAGTGTTTCATGTTTGCCCACAACAAGCGGCACGGAAACACCATCTGAGCCGATCTCATAGATCAACGTTCCTGCACCTGTCTGAGTATAGCCCTTATTCATATGTACCGTGGTGTCGCCCTTCAATACTAAGACCTGGCCCCTATTCTCCACAGCCATGCCAAGAACGGCCTGCCTGGCTTTCATTTCAATTACAAATTGGGCGTCTGTTGCTACAATCAACTTTCCGCTGCCTCTGATCGTACCTCCGGCCCAGGTTAGCCTGCCGCCGTTCAAGACAGACCCGTTGGCAAGGTTAAGAATCCCGCCGGATACAATCAAATCCCCTTCACACTGCAACATCACAGCCTTGGTGTCGTAATTGCATTCGACCACCGAACCCTTGCGGATAATAACAATGTGGCCGTCATCAGGTACCCTTGCAGGATTCCAGTTGGTGTCAGTATGCCAATCCGGTGTTCCTGCTTCTCCCGTCCAGACAACGAATCCCTCTGCCCTGACCGCCACAAACCCTAGCAACCCACCTGACAGCACAAAAGCCACAGCAATAACAGACGACACAAACCGCCTTGAGAACCCGGTATTTCCGGAAAGGCTATGGCGACTGGAATTTACCCTCATGTGTTCTCCCATCTTGAGACTTGGCCCTCCCATCTCGTAAGAAACATCCCCGCGAAATACCGTCTAAATTTGACATCCGGCCGATTCCATTACCTGGGGTTGCTTATTTTGGGTCACTTCTTTTCGTAAGGCATGCTCATCAACAAACGAGTCGTTTCAAACCCTGGCCCGTGCAGTACTTCCCAATTCTTAATCCTCGCCTGGATTTCGCTGCCTGAATTTCATTATCTAAAGCCCGAAATAGTTTTCAAATCACCCCGGGGGTGATTTTACGGAATCGAAGGGTGATTACGGCATCATCGCCCTTGTAAGAGTACCGCGACTTCGGCAGGCTGCGCTTTTTGACGCTCTATGACTCTGCCTTGATGGCAGCCTGCGAAGCCGCACACTGGACGAAGAGCAAGGGAGAAGAACCGCCGGGCTTAACTGTACGCAAATCACATGACGCCCGGCGATCCTCCCACCTTTAACCCTACTTTACGTTGCTTTCAATAAACCGCTGAAGTATTGCCGCGGCTTCAGCCCTTGTGGCAGGCCCGGTTGGTTCGAGAATACCGTTGCCTTTGCCACTGATTAATCCAGAGCCTACAGCCCACTGCATAGCTTCCAAAGCCCATGGGGAAACGTTACCGCCGTCAACGAAGCCTGCAAGTACATCCGGCAAGCCTGCCTGGGCCGGCAGTGACACATCATACCCTGCATACCTGGCATAACGGTAGAGGATGCAAGCCATCTGCTCTCGTGTTATGCTGTCATCTGGCCCGAACAAGTTACCTCCGTAGCCCTCCACTATGCCGTTTGCTGAAGCCCAAGCTACTGCATCTGTGTACCACGTGCCTAAATCTACATCAGTGAAGATGCTCTCAGAACCGGACGGTGTCTGCTCCAAGCGATGGATAATCGTCACAATCATGGCACGGCTGGTATCCAAAAGTGGACTGAAGAGGTCTGTGGCAGTACCTGTCATCAGTCCGTTGTCAAAGACGTACTCTACACTGCTGTAGAACCAATCCGATTCTTCGACATCTTTGAACGGAAACTCTGCAACGGATTCTTCAGTTTTCTTGAAGATGGCAGAAATGGTGTGTTTCCTGCTAACCCGCTCAAAGGTATAGCTTGTTACAACCCCCACGCTCTTTCCGTCTACCAGAACATCCTCGATTTCATAGCCTTCGTCAGGTGTTATGGTGAATGTCCTGGAGCCATAAGCTGCAACCGATGCGCTTTTTGGGCTGATGGTTCCGCCTTCACCGGCCGTAGCACTGATTGCGTAGTAGGTAGTAATAACGGGGGGCTCAGGATCGGCGGAAGGCAATGAAATAACGGTCATCTGAAACTCCTTTGTCTTGGATTCTCCGCCTTGTTTGCTGACAGTGGCTGTAAGTCTCACTTGTGCGTTGCCCTGGCCGGCAGCGGGCCTGGTGACCGAACCGGTGGTGGTGTTTATCACACCTGCCGGTTCTGCGCTCCAACTGATGGTTGTGCCGTGAGGCCCGGAGCCTACGAGGTTTAGGCCGCTTGTCA
>DUTL01000073.1 GCA_012842105.1 Candidatus Fermentithermobacillaceae bacterium
AACCCACATTGAGAAGAATGGGTTTCTCCGGTTTACCACAGTTGGCGGCATAGATCCCCGGGTGCTGGTTTCAAAACGGGTACTTGTGGGCAAGGAAAAACTGCCTGGCGTAATAGGAGCCAAAGCCATCCACCTTCAAGAACGTGACGAACGCTCCCGGGTAATACCCATAGACCAGCTCTTTATCGACATTGGAGCGGGGTCGCTGGAACAGGCCCAAAGCAAGGTGCAGCAAGGCGACTATGTGATTTTTGATACAGAGTACGAAGAACTCTCTTCCGGAATCATCAAAGCCAGGGCATTGGATGACCGGGTTGGGTGCGCTCTTTTGTTTGAAGTTCTCAAAGAAAACTGGGATAAAATACAGCTGCATGCTGTGTTCGCAGTTCAAGAGGAAGTAGGGCTTAGGGGGGCAAGGGTTGCAGCATTCGCAGTTGAACCTGATATGGGTATAGCCCTTGAGGGCACTGTTTGCGCTGACATACCGGGAACAGGCACAGAATTTCAGGCAACGCGGTTAGGCAAGGGAGTTGCCCTTAGCGTAATGGACCGGGGCTCCATACCCAACCGTGCCATGCTTGAACAGCTTGTGAAGATTGCTGAGGACAATGAGATCCCCTGCCAGTTTAGAGAGGCCACCTCAGGGGGCAATGACGCAGGCGCCATCCAGCAGGCCAGGGCAGGTTGCCCAGTGGCTTCGGTATCGGTGCCCTGCCGCTATATACATACCCCTTGTTCAGTTATGTCTATGTCAGATTTTGAAGCAGCGCGGAAACTGATCATTCATTTCCTAAAGAGTGTTGAAGGAGGTTTCAGACCATGAAGAACCTTATCAAGAGATTAACCGAAACCTTCGGGCCTTCTGGCTCCGAGGGGCCTATAAGGGAAACTATCAGAAAAGAAGTTGAACCTTTTGTTGACGAGATCAAGGTGGACGCCCTGGGCAACCTCATATGCTTCAAGAAAGGCAGCGGAGGAAAGAAAGTACTGTTGGATGCACATATGGACGAAATAGGGCTTATGGTGACACATATAGACGAAAATGGTTTCCTGCGGTTTGGCAGTATCGGAGGAGTTAATCCCGCTGTTTCCCTAGGGCAGCGAGTGTATTTTGAAAACGGCACTTTTGGCGTGATTGGGTGTGAAAGGATAGAAGATCCTAAAGACCTGAGACTAAACAAACTTTACATCGACATTGGCGCCGGCAGCCGTGAAGAAGCTTCCAAGAAAGTCAGGGTAGGAGATAGTGCCGCGTTTTTCCAGCCTGCAATTGGCCTGGGCAACCGTATGGTAGCTAAAGCCATGGATGACAGGATTGGATGTGTAGTAATCATTGAAGCGCTGAAGGGTTTAGGTGCAACTAACCATGACATTTATGCAGTGTTTGCAACACAAGAGGAAGTTGGGCTGAGAGGGGCGAGGGTAGCGGCATTCGGAATCAACCCTGATGTCGGAATTGCCTTTGATGTTACAGGAACCGGAGATACGCCCAAGTCTTCAACCATGGATGTTTCCCTCGGCAAGGGAGCGGCCATCAAGGTGAAAGATTCAAGCTTGATCTGCCATCCGGGGCTCAGGGATTACCTTGTTAAGTTGGCTGAGGAGAAGGGTATTTCTTACCAAATGGAGGTATTGGAAAGAGGAGGCACAGATTCCGGCGCTATCCAAATGGCACGGGCAGGGATACCGGCGGGAGTGATATCCATTCCGTCGAGGTACATTCACAGCCCTAGCGAGATGGTTGATATCGGAGATGTAGAAGCTTGCGTTAAACTTTGCGTAGCTGCATGTGAAAGCCCGCTGGAGTTTTAAAACAGGAGGGAGAGTAGTCTTTATGCCGGAGCTTGCTAAAGCGCTGGGGATGGCTCAGAAATTAGGAGCGGAATACGCAGATGTGCGTTACGTTTCCATAACACAAGAACCAGTGTCACTTGAAAGCGATGGAGCGTCCAATGTATCAGTTTCCAGGAGCTCAGGCATTGGGCTAAGAGTACTTGTAGACGGAGCCTGGGGGTTTGCATCGACTCCCTATACCGGGTCAAGATCTCTAAGCAAACTGTCTGAAGAAGCTGTAAAGATCGCAGGGGCTTCGGCCCTGCATAAAAAGGATCAAGGGGTCACATTGGATCCTTTGCCCTCAATACGTGTGAGGTGGAAGACCCCTGTCAAGATAGACCCCTTCAGCGTCAAACCAGAGGACAAACTGGCATACCTTAGCGATGCAATTGAAGCCGCCAGGAAAATGCCGGATATTTCCCGTGCAAGTGCTTCCATGATTAGCTACAAAGAAGATAAGGAGTTCTTGTCAACCGATGGGCGCCAGATCCAGCAATCCCTAATAAATACAGGAGCTGCGATATCGGTTACCGCGAGAGGCTCAGACGATGTCCAGACCCGCTCATTCAGTGATTATGCTACGGCGGGGTATGAATTTGTGGAGGAACTTGACCTTAAGGCCAAGATCCAGCAATTTGCCAGGGAAGCGAAGCAGCTTCTTACTGCGCCTGTCTGCCCCAAAGGGGTAACCGATTTGGTGATGGGTGGGTCAATGACTGCCCTGCAAATTCATGAATCCTGCGGCCACCCTGTGGAGCTGGATCGGGTAGTTGGCTGGGAGACGACTTATGCAGGAACATCATTTTTGACTCCTGAGAAGAAAGGTACATTCAGGTATGGCTCTCCTCAGGTCCACCTTGTAGCTGATGCCACTGTACCAAAGGGCATGGGAACTTTCGGGTACGATGATGAGGGCATTGAAGCCCAGAGGGCTGACCTGATCGTAGAAGGGGTTTTTCAGGATTACCTTACTTCAAGAGAATTGGCTCCTATGTTCAACCAGGAATCCAACGGTTGCATGCGGGCGGTTGGCTGGCAAAACCTGCCTATGATTAGGATGACCAATATCAATTTGGAGCCGGGAGACTGGACCCTTGATGAGATCATTAGCGATACCAAAGAAGGTATTTTCGTTGATACCCCCAAGAGCTGGAGTTTGGATGATAAACGCCTCAACTTCCACTTTGGGCAGGAAATAGCCTACGAGATCAAAGACGGCTCTCTGGGCAAGATGCTCAAGAATCCTGCCTACACAGCAATGACACCTGAGTTTTGGGGATCGTGCGATGCCGTCTCCGGCAAAGACGAGTGGAATGTATGGGGATCGAGGGGATGTGCCAAGGGTGAGCCTGTACAGGTTATCCACGTTGGCCATGGGGCATCACCTGCCAGGTTCCGCAAGATAAAGGTAGGTGTTGGGCATTGATAGGAAAACAAGAAGCTCTTAAAATAATCGAGAAAGTAATGTCCTTTGCCAAGGGGTTTGACATAGCGGCCCACCTTGTTTCTGAAGACCTTGCATTTACAAGGTACGCACGCAACCGGATTCACCAGAACTTAAAGCGCCAGAATCACATTCTCACTGTAAGGGTAATCAAAGGCAAGAAATCCGGTGCTGCTTCAGTGAATCTGATGGATGAAGGTTCTTTGCGCTGGGTAGTACAGCAAGCTCATGAGAGCATGGAGCTTGCTCAGGAAGATCCTGAACTGCCCCCTCTCTCAAAAGCCCCTGCTACGCCCGAGGTGAGTACATATGCACCGTCGACCGCTGCAATGACGCCAAAGGGGCAGGCGTTAGGCTGCGGGGTTGTAATTTCCGCCGCCAGGGGTAAAGGGCTTTTGGCATCGGGCACGTATTCCGCGGTTGTCCGGGAGAATGTGGTAGCCAACACATTGGGAACCAGGGCATACAACGTTTCCACTGAGGGTTTCTTCAGGACTATCGTTGAGTCCGGGACTAACACCGGATATGCCGATAGGCTTGCAAGAGATGTTAGGGACATTGATTACGGGCAAGTTGCGGAAGAAGCGGTGGAAAGGGCGATCCGCTTCAATGAGCCTGTAGACATTGTACCGGGCAGATACGATACGATTTTTCTTGAATATGCCTTGTCGGATTTGGTGAGGTTTCTTGGTTATGTGGCATTTGGCGCCGCTGCCAAGCAGCGAGGCACCAGTTTTATGGCCACAAAAACAGGGCACAAAGTCATGGGTGACAATATCACCATATGGGATGATGGTTTAGATACAAGAGGGTTTGCGTCACCTTTTGACGTTGAAGGCACTCCAAGGCAGAAGGTTGTGTTTATCGATAGGGGTGTGGCTTCAGGTGTGGTTTACGATACAAGAACTGCCGCTAAAGAAGGGGTAAGTTCTACCGGCCATGCGGAATTTGGTTGGAGAAGGGCCCAACCCAGGCCTCACAGTATGTTCATGGCTACCGGCGGCTCTTCTGTTGAAGAAATGATTAAGTCCACCAAGAAAGGCATTTTGGTTACGCGGTTTCACTATACCCATTGCCCTGAACCAATTCGAGTCGTGGCTACGGGCACTACACGTGACGGAACTTTTCTCATTGAAGATGGCCAGGTAGTGGCAAGAGTGCGCAACCTGCGTTTTACTGAATCAATGCTCGATGCATTTTCCAGGGTTGATGCTATATCTGCTGATTCAAGGGTAGTGAGGGACTGGTGGAGCACTTTTACTTCAGTATTGCCTTCAGTGAAGATCAAGGAGTTTAGCTTTACCGGGGCTACAACATTCTAGAGTAGCGAAATATACGTGAGATTAAAGAGGGCGCTTCCTGCCGTCTGACGGGGGAACCGCCCTCTTATATCACCTGCGAATTAGAGTATACACCTAAACCTGCCTAGTAAGCGCCGGCCCCGGCTGCGGGAGAGAAGTACTGCTCAATAGCTTTGAATATGCCCTGGGCCGCCGCGTCTTGAACATAACTTTGCTTCAGCAAGTTTTCTTCCCTGGGATTAGACAGGTACATTACTTCAACCAGGACCGAGGGGCAATGGGATTCCCTGTTGACGAAAAAGTTTGCGTCCCTTACTCCCCGGTCGAAAGTGCCGAGGCTTGCTGTTGCGTGTTTTTGAATCAGCTCTGCCAGGCGTGTAGACTCTGATGCGTTCAAAGTACTGCCGCAGATATAGGAAGTTGTACCTGCAGCCTGCCTGTTACTGTGCCAATCATTGTGTATTGAGATAAAGGCGTGGGCTTGATAGGACCAGGCAGTCCTCTTTGCCAGATCTCCTGAGTATTCGTCTATGCCGGGTTCCCACTCCTCAGGAGGAGTGGCATCTTCAAATTCCCCTAACCTGGTTAGAATTACGGTTGCACCGGCGTTCTCAAGCAAGTCGCGAAGTTTTACTGCAATTTTCCAGTTTACAGTCCGCTCTTGGTATCCTGTAGGGCCTGATGCCCCTGGGTCACCCCCCCCGTGTCCCGGGTCAATGACAATGGCCTTACCGGCAAGCCCGGGGTGGGGGAAGAAAGCTTCCAGGGAATTGGCATTCTTTTTCAGCAGGTAAGTGCCGCCGTGGGACGTATCCAAAGATAGGCTGACTCCATCATTTGTGAAACCAATATCCACATGTTTGACAATATCACCTTGCACTTGAGACGTTTGCCCTGCATAAGAAGCGCCGGGCAGGAACATTGTGACCGAGCCGCCGTTTCTGGTAACAGTGGGCCAGGTATACCCCAGAGTGTGTACGGTGAGAATCTCCCCGTCATCCTCGTGCCGTACGTCTACAGCGGTTACCGTTGGCGCAAAGCCCAGCACCACTTTTCCGGCTGTCTGTTCCCGTACTACGTATGACGGTGTTTCGGTAAATTTGACAATGACATCGCTGCCTTCAACCTTAACAGATTCGAATTCGTAAGCATTTATGTCGAGCCTGCCTGCTGTTTTGAAAAAATTCGAGGTGCTTATTACCAGGGTATTATCTTCTTTGCTCAAAACCTGACAAGATTGAAACGGCCCTTGCACAGTAAGTGTACGCACACTTGAGCTTGCGTCAAGGGCAATGGAGAAGCCCGGGGATGTGCCGGCAGGCGCTCCTTTGGTTAGCCACGATGCTATCCAGCCTACAATCCCTTTGGGTGATATTCCCCTAATCCAACGGTCCCGCACTTCAAGCACGCGCAGCACATCGCCTTTTTGCACCATGGATATTACCGGATAATTGGTACCGGGGCCTGCCCTGAAATTAACGTCTGTAGCATTTACCGTAGTTACACTGTATTTCCCCAATGACCACGAGGTTTCCGAGACCCCGAAGGAAAGGGATGGATCGTTCACTGAGGAAATGGCCGTATCCGGGCCATAAACCCAGCCCTTAATGCCGGCGGAGGCCTGCACTGCTATCCAGGCCCCTCTTGAAGTGATGTACCTGGCTGAATCCTGAGAACTTAATCTGGCCATAACAGGTGAGCCTTTGATCGGGCTTTGGTACACTGTCGCCGTTTGGCCTCGCGGGCGAACAAGCATGTCTCCTACAACCTCATCGGTTTCCTTAATCGTTGGAAGCGTCAATTGCAGAAGCGGTTCACTTATCCAGGCAGTCCGGCCACTGCCCAGTGATATCCGGATCCAATCATTCCTTTTTGCCTCGGCGGGATATGTATGGCCTCTTTGGGTTAGCCCGGCCACAGGGAAATTGGTGCCGGGGCCTTGACGCATGTTTACATCTGTTCTGGTTATAACTGCTGTTATGCTTCTTGAACTCAGATCAATGTCAACGAGCCACCCTGCGATCCATGCTTCTTTGCCCTTATGTGAAATCTTGAGCCAATCATTTTCAGTTGATAGTATGTCGAGCCATGTTCCTTCAAGAACCATGCCTGAAACGCTGTAATGTGTTCCCGGGCCCGACCTCAAATTGCATGCGTCTCCGACCACCACTCCTTTGAACCCTGAAAAGTCTGACGTAACAAGCGGGGTATTGCCATTGGAAAACACTGTATTGGCACACCATGCCGTGTTCACCGCCAAGCATAGGGTAACCGCTAGGAGAAGGGGCCTTAACCACACCGGCTTATTCCGGCAACCGGTTGTCCGTACAGAACATTTCATTAAGCTGTGTCTGATCATATGTATGTACCTCTCATTGATATGGGGCTTAGAACCTCGCGCTAATTTTCTGCCTTATATAGTAATCGAGATAAACTTCCTTTGTTGAGACGAAATTTCCAAGATAAATGTTCCATTTCGACAATTTTAGCAGAAAACATCTTGAGCAGGGGATATTTGTTTGTTTAAGTAGTTAAATGCAGCTGCCGGACAGGGAGGTTCGACAGCTGCATGAATGTTTGCATCTTACAGATACCGCCTTAATCCAGCCCTTTCTTCTGGCGGTAATCCTTGATGGCCGCGTGCACTGCTTCGGCAGCAAGGTTTGAGCAGTGCAGTTTTTGGGTGGGCAACCCGCCTAGGGCTTCTGCGACTTCCTTATTTGAGATTTGCATTGCTTCTTCCAGGGTGAGCCCTTTGACCATTTCAGTGACCATGGAACTGGTGGCAATTGCCGCTCCGCACCCAAAAGTCCTAAACTTGATATCTTCAATCCTGTTGTCATTTATCCTCAGCGTTATTCTCATTACATCGCCGCATACAGGGTTTCCCACCTGGCCTACGCCATCGGGGTTTTCAAGTTCCCCTACATTCCTGGGGTTGAAAAAATGGTCCATCACTTTGTCATTGTACATTCCTTATCCCTGCCTTTACCTCAAAAACTGCTGCCCGGGCCGAATGCCGACATGGAACGAAGCTTTTTCACTATAGGCGGCAGAATCTCCAAAACGTAATCAATGTCTTCCGCTGTATTTGAACTGCCCAGGGAGAATCTCAATGAACCGTGGGCGGTTTCATGTGAAAGGCCCATTGCCAGGAGTACATGAGATGGTTCGAGGGAACCTGAAGTACAGGCCGACCCTGATGACGCGGCCACCCCCATACGGTCAAGGTTAAGCAGCATTGCTTCGCCTTCCAAATACTTTACGCTTATATTGACGTTATGGGGCAGCCTCAAGATGGGATGCCCATTGAGATCCACATCAGGGATTTCCCTGAGGAACCCTGCAATCAGCTTGTCACGCAACTCAATGAGTCTTTTTGATTCCTCAGGAAGCTCTGCTTTAGCCAAACGGCATGCTTCTCCAAACCCCACTATTCCAGGAACGTTTTCAGTACCGGCACGCAGTCTATTTTCATGGGCGCCGCCTGTGGCCTGGGGGGCAAGCCGCAAGCCTTTTCTCACAAACAGGCCTCCCACTCCTTTGGGGCCGTATATCTTATGGCTGGAAAGGGTAAGAAGGTCAACGTTTAAATCACCAACGCTGATTGGCACTTTGCCTGCGCTTTGCACTGCATCAGAGTGGAACAAAACGCCATGGCTTCGGGCTATTTCTCCAATCTCGCCTATTGGCTCTATTGTACCGACTTCATTTTGGCCATGCATAATTGAAATCAGAATGGTATCTTTTGTAATAGCTCTCCTGATGTCATCTGGGTCGATCAACCCATGTTTATCACACGGAACAAAAGTTACCCTGAAACCTTCCTTTTGAAGAGCCTCAAAGGTATGAAGCACTGCATGATGCTCAATTTGACTGGTGATCAGGTGGTTGCCGTATGCCTTTCTTGCATGGGCAACACCTCTTATGGCCAGGTTGTCCGCTTCTGTGCCGCCTGACGTGAAAATTACTTCATCAGGAGAGGCGCCAATGAGTGAAGACACTTTTTCCCGGCCGTCATCAATGGCTTTTCGCGCCTCGTCTCCCCACGCGTGCACACTTGAAGGGTTGCCAAACTTGCCGGCGAAATATGGCAACATGGCAGCCAGCACTTCTGGCCTTACAGGGGTTGTGGCTGAATGGTCAAGATAGACCAGTTTTTGAGCGTTTGGCTGACTACTCATGGCTAACGTCCTCCTTTTCTTGTTTGTACCCGGCTCCCTCAATCAAGTCACGCAGAGTTATGGAATTGAGGACGCCTTCTATTGCATCTCCGACTTTCTGCCAAACCAGCCTGGCTCTGCAATCATCAGGGCAATCGCAGTGGGAGAAATCTTCGTGCAAGCATTGAACAGGAGCAACAGGGCCTTCCGCCGCCCTTACAATTTCGCCGACGGTAATCTTGCCGGCCGGCTTGGCAAGTTTGTAGCCGCCGCCAAACCCTCTTTTTCCTTGAACCAGGCCACTTTCCCTCAGCGGCCTCACAATCTGTTCAAGGTAACCCTGGGAGACCTTTTGCGTACGGGACACCTCGGTGAGTGACGTGAAATCCTCCCCTGTTCTGGCCAACTCATACATGAGCAGCACAGCATAATGCCCCTTGGTCGAAAGCGAAAAAGCCAGTTTGGCTCACCTCATCCAAATATGTGTATTCAGCCGGAATTGCAATTTGTAATCCTATTATTCTACTAGGATTATAACAAGTCAAGCACAACCGGTAATTGGCCATTTATTTTGGAGAACACTTATGAGAGAAGGTATTATATGAACAAGGAGCGAATTTTGATTACACCTTATTAGTATCGTGAGGGGTTAATGTGAGTATCGATGAAAAGTCCCTTCGAGCAATAATCAAGAGTCTCGAAAAAGATGTTTCAAGAAGGCCTAAGGATATCGCCACAAAACTTCAATTAGCCTTGTCTTATATGAAACTGGGCAAGCCCGGTGAAGCCCGGGCTCATCTGGAGAAAGTGATCGAACTGGATAAACGCAATGTTGACGCCCACTATTACCTCGGGGTTCTCTCAGCCGATTCAGGAGATTTTGAGGAAGCCAAACGGGCTTGGACGAAAGCTGTTTCCATAGACAAGTCACATGGGCCGTCTCACTATTTTTTGGGGAAAATCTATGCTTTTGAGGGTGATTTGGATGCTGCCATTGCCCAAACTGAGAGGTCCAGGGACGTGACCCCAGGGAATGTACTGGCGCATGTTCAGCTAGGCGAACTGTATCTAGCCAAGGGGAGGATAAAAGACAGCCTCAACGAATGGCTTGAAGTGTTGAAAATAGAGCCGGCTAACCTTCAGGGGTTGCATAATGTAGGAGGGATATACACAGACCTCCAGATGTTTGATGAAGCCATTGAAGTTCTTGAGCGTGCCGAGCGGTTAGGTTCGACGGCCCCTCTCTTGTATTACAATAAGGGCCTTTGTTTCCTGGGCAAGAGAGAACCCGGGAAAGCAGTTGATGCGCTAAGCAAGGCAAAGCAGTTGGAGCCGGAGAATACTGCAACAATTACAACTCTCGGCGAGGCCTATGCCATATCCGGGGACATTGACGCAGCGATAGATCAATGGCAGCAAGTGCTTGAAGCCAATCCTGATGATCTGTTTGCCACCTTCAACCTGGGGCTTGGTTTCCTTAAGAAGCAACAGACAGATAAAGCAGTGCAGTTTTGGGAAAAATGCGTTTCCATAGACCCTGAGTGGATTCGTCCTCGCCACAACCTGGCTTCGGTTGCAGTTATGGCCGGGGATTTCGGCCGGGCCATTGAGCAATGGCTTGAAATTAGCCGATTGGAGCCTAATACTCCCCAGCCGCGAATGATGTTAGGAGAACTTTACTACAGATCCGGGAACCTTGCCGAAGCCAAACGCATAACTGAGGAGCTTGCCAATGAGCTGAAACAGGTTGGGCCAAGAGACGCAGACACGCGCAAAGTAAGGTCAGACGTTGAGTTTTTGTACGGTACCGTGCTCATGGCATCAGGCAGCCCTCAGGACGGCCTTGGACACTGGGTGGAGGCTATGAAGTACAATCCCAATTTTGCCCTTGAATCCGGTGGGTTCATATCCCGGGCTATTTGGCCTGAACTGGTCAAGTTTGCCGGAGACTATGCCGGCACTGAAGATCATAAGAAAGTACTAAGCCTGGTAGGCAGTTTTGTTAAGGAAGATACGCGGCCTCCTGAGGGCGTAAAGGCAATTCCCAGCCTTGAGGAGCCTGGAAAGGTAGGTTTCAAGTGGTTCTCCCGGGGAAAGAAATAGCAGCCGCTTCAGACCTGCGGAGCATAGAGGTGATTGCCCTGGTTGGCCCCAGCGGAACCGGCAAGTCCCACCATGCAATGTGGGTGGCCCAGGAACACGGATGCCAGGCAATCATAGATGACGGCTTGCTGATTTCAGGTTCGCGCATTGTGGCAGGGAGATCGGCCAAGAGAGAAGAGACCAAAACTGCAGCTGTCAGAAGGGCAGTTTTTACTTCTCCGGGGCATGCTTTGGAAGTGCGGTCTGCTCTTGAAGATCTCGGCTTTAGAAGGGTTCTGGTGCTTGGCACTTCCGCCTCTATGATACAGCGGATTATCTCAAGGCTGGGGCTTACCAAGCCTTTGCTTGCGTTGGACATAAGGGAACTGGCCAGCGAAGAGGAGGTCAGAGAGGCTTTGTGGAGGCGGCGGCAGGAAGGCAAGCATGTGATTCCGGCCCCAACATTTGAAGTCAAGAAGACTTTCTCCGGTTATTTGGTGGACCCTCTCCAAATCTTCATGAAGTCACGGGAGAAGAAAGCCACTATCCTGGAAAGAAGCGTTGTTAGGCCCACATACAGTTACTTCGGAAACTTCTATATTGCCGACAATGTAGTGATGCAAATGGCTACAAGGATATGTCACGAAGTTGAGGGTGTAAAACGGGTCTTAAAAGCGTTGGTACTTACCACCAGCGAGGGAGCCATTCTTGAAGTTGAATTGGTGTTGAGCTATGGAACTCAGGTATTTTCGGTTATGAGCGAAGTTCAGGCAAAGCTCAAACAAAGGCTTGAATATCTTACCGGAATTTACCTGTTGAATGTGGATGTAATAACGAAAAAAATCGGTATAGATTAGGCCTGGTTAAAGAAAGCGACGAGCAGTATTGAAATAGTATAGAATAGTAAGGGAGGGAAACCATGAAACCAGCGTACGGGCTTGAACTTGTACAAACACAAAGGCTAGTCCTAACGCCTGAGCTACATCAAGCTATCATGATTTTGCAGATGAATGCTCAGGAATTATCTGAGCTTATATTGGAAGAGGCCGAGAAGAACCCTCTTTTGGACTTAGTGGACGAAAGAGAAGAGAAATTGCCTGACGATACCGTTGAAGACGAAGAAGACTGGGTGGCCTATTTCTGTGACTCTTCAGACCTTGGCCTTGGCCAGAGAGTTACAAGAAGATCATCGGGCGGGGCCCGGGAGGACTTTATCTCCGCGCGTTGCAGCCCTGTTGAACCGGATGTTTCCGTTAGGGCGCACCTGTTGTCTCAGTTGGGTGTGTTGCACCTTAGCCAGAAGGAGCGCAACATTGCCCAGTTTATTGTTGGAAGCATAGATGACAATGGATATTTGCGATCTACTGTCAACGAGATTGCTTCAGCTACATCAAGCCAGAAGAATCAGGTTGAGTCAGTGCTTAAGACAATTCAGAAGTTCGATCCCCCGGGCGTTGCTGCCAGGAACCTTAGCGAATGCCTTGAATTGCAGGCCGAGGCCAAAGGCCTTAATGAGCTTGCATTGCATATCATTAGAGACCATCTCGATGACCTTGGCCAGGCCCGGTATACCAAAATAGCCCAAAGTTCTCAGGTTTCTCTCAAGCAAGTGCTCCGGGCCAGGGATTCTATCGTCAAATTGCAGCCCAAGCCGGGTTCGGTGTTTTCCGGAGGCCATGTTACTTTCATAGTGCCTGATATTACCGTAAAGAAAATCGACAAGGAATTCGTTGTTATCTTGAACGATAGCGCCCTTCCGTCAATCAGATGGAATTCGTATTACAGAAAACTGCTCTTAAGCGGAGAGCAAGATGCCAAAAGTTACCTGGTTCAACAAATGAAAAAGGCTCGCTTCCTGTTAAAGAGCATAGAGCAAAGAAGGATAACCATATCCAGGGTAATGGAAAGCATTGTAAGGCGGCAGCAACGGTTCTTTTTGGAAGGGCCGGGGCATCTGGAACCAATGATTCTTAAAGATATTGCAGACGAACTGGATATACATGGTTCCACAGTATCCCGGGCTATTTCAGGCAAGTATGTGGATACGCCTTTTGGTGTGTTTCCCTGCAAGATGTTTTTTACCCCGGGAGTGGAGTCCTATGGGCAAGAGGTTTCCCAATATAACATAAAGAAGCTGATCGAAGAAATTGTGTGCAATGAAGACCCTGGGGCTCCATTGACCGACAGCCAGATCGCTGAGAGCTTGGGCCGGCAAGGAGTGGAAGTCGCAAGGCGCACAGTTGCCAAGTACCGTTCTCAGCTCGGAATTCCTCCTTCAAACCGCAGGAAGAAATTATAACCGTTTTACCGATTACTCGAGCATACCTAAGGCCTGCAAACCCTGATTTGGGCATTTGACGTCTGTGTGGTTAAGCACTAAAATTAACACTGTATCATGCTTGATTCGAGTTGTTTGCAAACTGAGGGTTAACGATTATCATCCGGTTGAATATTGTTTGAGTTGAGGTTTCATATATTAATCATTGGCTGCAATTGAGGTGGAAAGAGTGATTACCATAAAGAAGATGTTCGGAGGTGTGGCGGTTCCTCATAAAAAGGGACTATCTGAGAAATCTCCGGTAGAGTTCGCCGGAATCCCCGGGGAACTCGTACTTTTTTTGTCTCAACATATAGGTGCCCCATCGGTGTCAACGGTGAAACCAAAGGACGCAGTCAAGCGAGGGCAAGTATTGGCTGAGCCCCGGGGGTTCGTAAGCGCTGCTTTGCACGCCCCCACTTCCGGGGTAGTTAAGGCTATTGAACCAAGGTTTCATCCTGTACAGGCCCGTATGTCTGAAGCGATCATAGTTGAGCCTGATGGCAAGCATGAGCTTTTTGAACAGCTGTCTCCAGCAGTATCCGGGTTAGATAGTATTTCCGCTGAGAGGATTAAGGCCCTGGCCAGAGAAATCGGCCTTGTAGGGCTTGGGGGCGCAGCATTCCCTACTGCTGTAAAACTGGCTCCTCCCGAGGACAAGCCAATAGACACTTACCTGCTTAATGGGGCTGAATGTGAGCCTTATATTACTGCAGACCATAGGTTGATGCTTGAAGAAGCCGGTAAAGTGATATTTGGGTTCAAGGCATCTATGAAGGCTTCAGGAGTGAAGCGCGGAATTATCTGTATAGAAGATAACAAGCCTGATGCCATAGAAAGCATGAAGGAGGCCATGTCCGCTTACGACGGGTTGGAACTTGCAGTGCTTAGCGCCCGGTATCCCAGAGGCGGGGAAAAGCAGCTTATCCAGGCCGTCCTGGGCAGGGAAGTGCCTCCTCCTCCGGGGCTGCCTTTTGACGTTGGGGTCATAGTATCTAACGTAGGCACTGCCTATGCCCTGGCTGATGCTATACTCACCGGCCTTCCGTTGGTGGAAAGGGTTGTGAGTGTTACAGGAGAGGGTGTGGCAAACCCATCCAATTTCAGGGCCCTTATAGGCACTCCGGTATCGTATTTGATTGAGAAGGCAGGGGGGTTCACAGGTACTCCCGGCAAGGTGGTAATGGGCGGGCCGATGATGGGCCCTGCAGTTAAGAGCCTTGACGTTCCGGTTGTTAAAGGCACTTCAGGAATACTGGTGCTTACAAAAGAACAGGCGGCTCAGGAGCCGGTCCTCCCTTGCATACGGTGCGGGAAATGTATTGACGTATGCCCAATGGGGCTGCAACCAGTGTGGATGTCGGCCTATGCTGAGCGGGGGCTTATTGAAGAAGCAGAAGGCTACAGGGTAATGGATTGCTGCGAATGTGGAGCATGTACTTTTACCTGCCCTGCAAAGAGGCCGTTGGTGCAATGGATTAGAATGGCCAAAGCGGAAATATCATCGAGGCGAAACGCTCAGAGGAAGAGCTAGGCCTGGTTTGGAGATACGGAGGGTATTTGTATGGAGAATAGATTGCTGATAACATCGTCACCTCACATAAAGAGCACCAGGACAGTGCAGGGGATCATGCTTGATGTTGTAATAGCTCTCATTCCCGCCGCCATAGCCGGAGTAGTCTTGTTTGGGTTCAGATCCTTGTTGGTCATTCTCGCTTCGGTGGCCTCGGCAGTGGCTTCAGAAGCTGTTTACCAGATAGCAGTAAAACGAGAGGTCACCATCAACGATTTCTCGGCGGTGATTACAGGCTTGTTGCTGGCCTTGACGTTACCGCCAAACGTACCTGTTTGGATTCCGGTTATTGGATCTGCGTTTGCGATTGTGATTGTAAAGCAAGTTTTCGGCGGTTTGGGAGCCAATTTTGTTAACCCGGCGCTTGCCGCCAGGGCGTTTTTGCTTGCAGCATGGCCTTTGCACATGACACAGGATTGGCTTAACCCCAGGGCCTATGATGCAGTTACTTCTGCTACGCCGCTGGTTGCGTTCAACAGTACAGGGCAGACCGCCTTGACGTTCAAACAACTATTTCTGGGCCAGAGGCTTGGTTCTCTTGGGGAAACCTGCATATTGGCGCTATTGATCGGAGGGCTTTATCTGATTGTCCGGGATGTAATAGACTACAGGATCCCTTTGGGTTACCTGGGCACCCTGGCAATAGGCACATGGGTTTTCGGTAAGCCCGGGGCGTTTTTCCAAGGCGACGGGCTTAGCGCGATGCTTCTGGGCGGGGCTTTCATTGGGTCGTTCTTCATGGCCACTGATTACGTGACTTCGCCTGTCACTCCAAGGGGCAGGCTGTATATGGGGATAGGCGCCGGAATTATCACTTTGATAATAAGGTTGTGGGGCGGCTATCCTGAAGGCGTTACTTACGCCATTTTGTTTATGAACCTTGTTACGCCGCTGATTGACAGGTATGTAGTACCCAGATATTACGGATACGGCCATGATGAAATGGCCCGAAGAAAGGCGGCCGGAGGTGAAACCAGATGAACAAGAGCAAGGTATCTCTTGGTTATGATTTCGTTAAGGGCTTTATAGATGAAAACCCGACTTTTAAGCTGGCTATAGGCATGTGTCCTACATTAGCCGTTACAACGTCTGTAATTAACGGATTTTGGATGGGGGTTTCTGTAGTATTTGTGCTTGCGTTTTCTAACGTGTTTGTGTCGGCCTTGCGGAAAGTGATCCCTGACGAAATACGGATTCCGGTGTTCGTAATTTTCATTGCTACGCCGGTTGTAATAGTTGAATTGCTAATGAGGGCATATTTGCCTGCAATCTACGATATTCTGGGTATTTTTGTGCCCCTTATCGTGGTCAACTGTTTGATTATCCACCGCGCTGAAGCTTTTGCCTACAGGCAGCCGGTGATTAACTCGCTAATGGATGGCCTGGGCTCAGGTATGGCTTTTACAATCAACCTGATGGTGATAGGCGCTATAAGAGAATTTTTGGGAACCGGCCAAATTGCGTTTGGAAGCGTGGCATTTCCTGAGGTTCCTCTGTTTGAACCTGCAGCTGTCATGTTGACGCCTCCCGGCGGGTTCATAACCCTTGGAGTTCTTATGGCTTTGCTCAACATTGCAGTAGCCCGGGTGAACAAGCGCAAAAAAGCCGGTTCTGATATTGGTTACGGCAACTGCTAGAAGGAGTGATTGTGCATGTCAGTGCTGGGTATAATCCTGGGAGGAGTCTTGGTCAATAATTTTATTTTCATGCAATATCTAGGGCTCTGCCCATTTCTGGGTGTTTCAAAAGGCCTTGATATGGCTATGGGCATGTCCGGCGCAGTGGTATTCGTCATGACTGTAGCGTCTGCCGTCACAGCTGCCCTTGAGCAATTTGTGCTGCATCCGCTAGGGCTTGAATATTTGCGAACGATTGCATATATCCTGGTCATCGCTTCGTTTGTGCAGCTTGTGGAGATATTTATGAAGAAGGCTTTGCCGGGCTTGTACCAGGCCCTGGGGATATACCTTCCCCTGATCACTACCAACTGCGCTGTTTTGGGCGTAGCGATGTTGAACGTCAGGAACTCGTACGGAGTTGTGATGAGTACTGTCAACGGGTTCGCCGGAGCTGTTGGTTGGAGCCTGGCAATAATAATATTCGCAGGGATACGTGAAAGATGGAAACTCATGGACATACCCTCGGTGCTTGAGGGGTTTCCCCTGGCCTTGATTTCTACCGGCCTCATGTCTCTGGCGTTTTTAGGTTTTTCAGGATTGTTCAAGAACTTGGTTAAGTAAGGAGGGGAGCATATATGCTAGATGCGTTTTTGGCATTGGGAGCAGCCGGCCTTATATTTGGCGGCATCCTTGCGTTGGCTGCCCAGAAATTCAAGGTCGAGGAAGACCCAAGAGTGGTTGAAATACTTTCAGTATTGCCCGGGGCCAATTGCGGTGCATGCGGGTTCCCCGGCTGCTCCGGTTTGGCTGCTGCCATAAATGAAGGACAGGCTCCCTGCAATGCTTGTATACCGGGGGGAAACGTAGTTGCGGAGAAGATTGCTTCTATAATGGGTGTTGCCGGTGAGGCCGTTGAGCCTATGGTGGCCGTGGTATATTGCCAGGGTGACCATGACCGTGCTGAGAACTTGGCCGAGTACCATGGTGTAATGGATTGTCATGCCCTTAACCAACTCGGTGGTTTGAAAGGATGTCCCTATGGATGCCTTGGGCTTGGCAGCTGCGTAAATGCATGCCCTTTTGGCGCAATGTACATGTCTCCCCAGGGCTTGCCTGTTGTGATTAAGGAAAAGTGCACCGGTTGCGGAGCTTGTGTCAGGGCGTGCCCTAGGAATGTAATCGGGCTGGCACCTGCTGACAAGAAGGTTCATATACTTTGCAGGTCATATGATAAAGGGCCTCAGGTGCGCAAGTACTGCAAAGCAGGTTGTATTGCATGCCAGCTCTGTGTTAGGTCTTGCCCCCAGAAAGCCATATCAATGGACAGAAAAACCCTGGCAAAGATCGATTACTCTCTGTGTGACAATTGCGGGATTTGCGCCACCAAGTGCCCGGTTAAGGCCATTGTTGATGAGAAACAATCAGAGGCAGGCAGGCAAGTTTCATAGCGAAATTCATTTTGCCATTTTGCCCGGGCTTTGGGTGTTCTCACAACGAAGATGTGCTGGCTGCTATGTCCGCCGGATATGCTACACCTGGCGGATCTAATGCATAGGAGGTAAAGTGTGTTCAAGCAAAGTGACAGGCCGGTGATTGGCTCTGCCAGAAGAGGCCGGATTCAAGCTGTACTTGTTCTGGCGGTGCTGGTTATCAGTCTAAGCGGCTGTTCACTTCTTGGCGGCAAAGGCAAGCCGGTTGAAAAACAGGTTTTCGGCATAATGGACACAGATATCAGTATCAAGGCATACGGGTCAAATGCCGGAGAAGCAATAGGCCGGGCGATCGACGAAATCAGGCGGCTTGATTCACTGCTCAGCGCGTATGATCCTGATTCTGAAGTATCCGCGGTAAACAATATGGCAGGAGAAGCTCCTGTCAGGGTTTCCGGTGATACGCTGGCGGTGATTGAAAGAGCTCTTTATTTCGCGGAGGTTTCAGGTGGAGTGTTTGATCCTACCATTTTCCCTGTGGCCAAGCTGTGGTCCGTTGCCCGGGAACGAAAGCAAGTGCCTTCCCGGGAAGAGGTATCTGCAGCCTTGGAGTTTGTAGATTACAGGCAGGTATACATTGACCGTGATGAAGGAACGGTATTTCTTGCCAAGAAGGGGATGGGTATAGACCTAGGGGCCATAGCCAAGGGATATGCCGTTGACAAGATGGCGGAAATCCTTCGTACGGCAAAAGTCCAGTCTTTTCTCATAAATGCGGGTGGAAACGTTTATGCAGGCAGCCGGAAACCGGATAAGGCTTTGTGGAGGATAGGGATTACAGATCCCAGAAATCCTGAGGACATCATAGGGGTGATGCCTGCCGAGGACACGGCCATTGTCAGTTCAGGTGACTACAGGAGATACTTCACAGTGGACGGCACAGTGTATCATCATATAATTGATCCCAGAACAGGGTATCCTTCTGAAACCAGCCGCGGAACTACAGTGTTCTTACCTTCATCTACAGACGCAGATGCACTTTCCACCGCTATGTTTATACTCGGGCCTGATGGCAGTGAAAGCATGCTTTCAGAATTCCCTGGTATTGGGGTTATTTTCATCACGCAAGATGGAAGTATTGTGGCCAAGGGGCTTGTAGATGAATTCGAGTTCAAATAGTATTGCAGACAGGATGCGATTTGCAGGCATGTCTGTGGGAAAAAAGGGCATATTGATACTGGTATAATGTGGGAGGAATATGGCCATGAGGAGACAGTCTCGCACATGGGTGTGGGTCATAGCTTTGCTGGCAGGGGCAATCGTGGGTAGTGTTATTGGCGAGGTCCTTTCAGATGTGGCACCGATACTTGCCAGAGGATTTTCCGTAGGGTTACAGCCCCCTTTCAATCTGGATCTCAATGTTGTTTCATTAACCCTGGGTTTCAGTATTCGCCTTAATTTGGCAGGGGCAATACTTGTCCTGATTTTGGTGTTGATTCTTGGAAGGTGAATGGGTTGAGGTTGGTACTTGCATCACGGTCTCCTCGAAGGAAGGCTCTATTGGAGGCCATAGGAATAGAACCGCTGGTAGTGCCCTCCCGGTTTGACGAGGCACGCTTCTATGACAATGGGATGAGCCCTGAGGAACTTGTAATGGCACTGGCCAGGGAGAAAACGGCCACAGTGGCTGAGCAGTATCCCATGGACACAGTTTTAGGCGCCGATACCATTGTGGTTCTTGGCGACAGTGTTCTTGGCAAGCCCGGAACTCCTTCAGACGCCACGCGAATGCTTGAGCAACTGTCTGGAAAGACCCACCGGGTATATACAGGTATTGCTCTGTACCAACCGGCAGGAGGAAGAATATTCTCGGATGTCGATTGCTCCTTTGTGACAATGCGCAAGATGGAACCGGGCGAAATTCAATGGTATGTGAGTACGGGCGAGCCCATGGGAAAGGCGGGAGGTTATGCCATCCAGGGCAAGGCCGCTTTGTTTGTTACCGCGATAAAAGGTGATTATACAGGTGTAATAGGGCTTCCCCTATCAAAGTTTTATGAGATACTAAAGAGAGCCGGAGTCGGGATTACAAACTTTTTTATTTAGTGTATATTGAAAGACGTACGAAGCACTGAGCTTCAGGGCCTGGCTGCGAAGGGAAATATAGGAGGAGGTAGCCATAACCCTGAACCGGTTAACAATAAAAGATTGGCCTGATCACGAGAAGCCCAGAGAAAGATTGTTTAGGTTGGGCGCTCAAGCCCTTTCAGATGCTGAACTCCTGGCGATTCTGTTGGGTACGGGAAATTCCAGGGAGACGGCTCTTGATGTTGCGAAAAGACTGATGCATTGGGGAGAGAATCATTGCGGGCCGGGGCTTGGTTTTCTGGAAGAGAGTTCAAAGCAAGAACTCATGTCTCTTTCAGGAATTGGAACGGCGAAAACGGCCAGGCTCAAGGCCTGTGCTGAGATTCACAAACGGTTACTAAAGGCTAATGAGTACCGGACACCGCGAGTGACAATAAGGTGCGGGCGCGATGTGTATGATCTGTTAAGGGGTGATATGGAGCAACTTGACAGGGAACAGGTTTGGATCATCACGCTCAATGTACGAAACCAGCTTATTCATCGTGAGAGAATATCCGTTGGGAGCTTGGATACGTCCATTGTGCACCCGAGAGAAATATTCAAGAGTTGCATAAAGAAAAGCGCGGCGGCCGTAATTCTTGCCCATAACCATCCTAGCGGGGAAGCGGCACCAAGTGACGACGATATTAGAATGACCAAGAGAATCATAGAAGCAGGGAAAATTGTGGGAATTACTGTGCTGGACCACGTAATAATAGGACGTGGGCAGTACATCAGCATGAGGGAATCTCTTACAGGGTGGTTTACGTGGTAGTTTCATGACGTTTTGCAATTTAGAGGGGAGTGGCAGAAGGTGCAATGGCTTTTTAAGTATATTACCAGGGATATTGGCATGGATCTTGGTACCGCTAACACTCTGGTACACCTCCGGGGAAAAGGCATAGTGTTAGTTGAGCCTTCGGTGGTTGCTATTCATGCCGAAACCAAGGAACTTCTTGCTGTGGGAACCGAAGCAAAGCAGATGATTGGTAGGACCCCTGGTAACATAATTGCTATCAGGCCTATGAAAGATGGAGTTATTGCTGATTTTGACATAACTCAAACCATGATGCACCATTTCATTGGGAAAGCTTACAGGCGCGGGCTTTTGAAGCCTAGGGTAATTGTGGCCGTTCCGTCAGGCTGTACTGAGGTTGAGAGAAGGGCAGTCTTGGATGCGGTGCTCAGGGCAGGGGCAAGAGAAGCTTATACCATTGAAGAACCCATGGCGGCCGCCATTGGTGCCGGGCTTCCTGTTGATGAGCCTACAGGAAATATGATAGTGGATGTCGGCGGCGGCACAAGTGAAGTAGCAGTAATCTCCCTTGAAGGAATTGTGGCCTCTCGTTCTATCAGAGTGGGGGGAGATGAAATGGATGAAGCCGTGGTTAACTATGTAAAGCGTGCTTACAATCTGCTTATCGGGGAAAGAACCGCTGAGGAAGTGAAGACCACTATAGGGTCTGCCTATGAGCTGCAGCAAGAAGAGACAATGGAAATCAGAGGCCGTGACCTGGTTACAGGACTGCCCAGAACTATCAGCATTGACTCGCGGGAAATACGAAAAGCTCTTTCCGAGCCTGTAAATGCCATTATGGAGGCTATCAAAGAGACTCTTGAGAACACTCCCCCTGAACTTGCTGCAGATATTATGGACAGGGGAATTGTCATGACAGGCGGCGGCGCCATGCTAAAGGGGCTCGACAGGTTGGTCAGCCAGGAAACGGGTATGCCTGTCCATACAGTGGACGAGCCAATATATGCAGTGGTCAGAGGGGCAGGAAAAGCCCTGGAAGAAATCGAGACTCTAAGAAAAGTACTGGCTTCTTCCAAGCGCTAAAGAGGAAGGATGACACTATTTGAGGCGGCTGTTTCCATATAAGAAGTTGATTACTGTTACCCTTCTTGTGGCCGCCTCGGTGTTTCTAATGAACATCACGGGAAGCTCTCAGGACAGCCCATCATTCTGGGAGAGGTTGTTGTGGAAAGGGATGCAACCGTGCCTTGAAACCTTCTTGGCTGCCAGGCAGAAGTTCCAAGACTACCGTGCCTTATTCCAGTCGAAGAAAGATCTCTTGGAAGAAAACCGTGAAATCAAGCGCAGGATGGATTCTCTGGAAGCGCTTTTGACCCGGCTACACGACGTTCAGAACGAAAACCAACGGCTTAGGGAACTTCTTGGGTTCAGAGAGCAGCTTGATCAGGAGTACAAAGCAGCTGACGTAATAGGGCGGAGCCCAGGCAAATGGTTTTCGACGATAACCATTTCTTTGGGCAGTGAAGACGGCGTAACGATAGATGCGCCTGTGATTTCCAGGAGGGGGCTTGTAGGCCGGGTTATCAAGTTGGATACCCATAGTGCCGGGGTTTTGCTGCTGACTGATCCGGAAAGCGGCGTAGGTTCGCTGATATCAAGGTCCAGGGACTATGGAATTGTGGTTGGAGGGAGCGGGCCGGATACTTTGGTGATGCGGTTTTTCTCAAGAGATGCTGATGTTTACGCCGGGGACGAGGTACTGACTTCAGGTGTTGGCAGTGTATATCCGGCGGGTTTGTTTATTGGAGAAGTCACTGAAGTTTATGTCCCTAAGCCAGGATTAGTAAAGGAATGTTACATAAAGCCTGCGGTTGATTTCGCACACCTGGAAGAAGTCTTAGTGATGATAAAATGAACGGGAAAAGAATGGGCCTCTTCATTGCATATGCGTTGCTGACACCCCTGATGTTGCTGATTCAATATGTTTACCCGGGGACTGTGAAAGGGCTTGATTTAGCCCTTGTGTTGGCGTGTTCTGCCGGGTGGTTTAGCCCCTTGCCGGCAAGCGGGGTAATCGGGTTTGGCATAGGCCTCATTCAAGACCTGTTTGTTGGCAGAATCATTGGTTTTTCAGCTTTGTCGTTATCAGTGGTTTCCATGTCAATGTCATGGGTTCGCGGGTTTTTGAACCCTGCAATGCCGTTTGCAAGCAGCATCGCAACCATGATTTCTACCGGGGTTGGAGATTTTACTGCATACGTAGTTTTGCAGCTCTTAAGCACTCCGGTCAGTTGGGAGTTTTTCATCAGAGACATGCTACCGTATAGCCTGATATGGTCGTTTACCTTGATTATACCTGTTAACCTAGTGGTAAACGGCGTTGCAGGTATTCTTGCCATGGTATGGCCGGATAGTACAAAAGAGGTAGGGAGAATCAGCCATGAACACCGGCTATAGGAGCAGAGAAGATAGGCCGGGCAATCTGCCTTCGCGCGAATTGAAAAGGATAAGAAACGGTGTTTTGATCGTACTGGTTGCCGGTTTCGTTCTCATTGTGTCTCAATTGTTCAACCTCCAAATCATCAGAGGTGAGAAGTACCGGTCTCTTTCTGAAGACAACTATCTTAGAATCACTCCCATCCCTGCTCCAAGAGGTGAGATATTTGACCGGAACGGCAAACTGCTGGTTACATCCAGGCCTGCCTTTACAGTGTTTTACTGGTACCTGGATGAAAGTGAGGCTGAAGCGACGCTGCCGCGCCTGGCAAGTATACTTGGAATGGAACCGGCTGAGATAGAGGCGAAGGTTAGGCAATATGCGGGCAGGTATTTCGAACCGGTGCCCATTGCAAAAGGCATTACGCCTGAGACTTACACAAGGATTGTTGAGGATTCCCCCAATCTTCCCGGCGTCTTCATAGATCCACAGCCTATTCGATACTATCCTCAGGATGAGCTCATGAGCACCACAATCGGGTATGTAGGTGAGATCACACAATCTCAACTAGACGATCCTGGTTGGAAGGACTACAGAATGGGCAATATTGTGGGCCAGCAAGGGCTGGAGTCATACTATGAGAGTATCTTAAGGGGCAAAAACGGAGGATACCGGGTTGAGGTTGATTACCGGGGAAGGCCCACGGGCAATGTAGGCCCGGGCATTGAACCTGAACCCGGAAAATCAATCCAGCTTGAAATCGATCTTAGCCTTCAACAGGCTGTGGAAAATGCGTTGAGAAAGACGCTGGAGGAAAATAAAGACGCTACGGGAGCTTCAGTCGTTGTGCTGGATGTCAAAACAGGCGGGGTCTTAGCTATTGCTTCCATGCCCGGGTTTGATCCTAATATCTTGATTTCAGGAATAAGTTCCAAAGAACTGAACAAGAGGCTCACTTCGGGCGAATGGCGGTTTGCAAACCTGGCTACTACAGGGCTATACCCTCCGGGTTCAGCTTTTAAGATAGTTACGGCGGTTGCAGCTCTTGCAGAAGAAAAGACGGTGCCATCTGAAGATTTTCTTGATCCCGGATATCATCCTTCTGCCCCTACCCTGGTTTGCCACAAGCGTGGGGGCCATGGTTACGTTAATATGGAAGAGGCCTTGAAAGTTTCGTGTAACACGTATTTTTACGAGATGGGCAGGCGGCTGGGAGTGGACACTCTTGCCGAATACTGCCGCGCCCTGGGGTTGGGACAAAAAACGGGAATAGATCTTTGGGGGGAGAACTATGGCACCGTCCCCAGTACCGAGTGGAAGCAAAAAGCTTATGGCGAAGGCAGAGTGGCCCAACCTGAGTTCTTGTTTTCAGAACATATGATGACCGCCATGGGCCAGGCTTTCCATATGTATACGCCTATTCAAATGGCCTCTGTAACCCAGGCGATTGCCAACAACGGAGTGAGGATGAAGCCGAGGCTTGCCGGTAAAATACTGGATTCTCAACACAATGTGGCCGAAGAAATTCTGCCTGAAGTGGCAGGGGAACTTCAGGTGGATCCCGGCATTTTTGATATTGTGATGGCGGGAATGCTCAAGGTGACAACTGAGCCGGGTGGGACTGCATATTGGATATTTCACGATTGCCCAATAAAGGTAGGAGGAAAAACAGGAACCGCCCAAAACCCGCTTGGTGAAGACCATTCCTGGTTTGTAGGGTTTGGGCCTTACGAAGACCCGGAAATTGCCCTGGCAGTGGTTGTGGATCAAGGCGGTTCAGGATCGGCTGTAGCGGCACCTATAGCCAGAGAAATATTCGATGCGTTCCTGGAGTTTTCACAGCCCCACGAGACAGAGCAGGTAACAGTGGATTAACCATGGGGAGGAGCACCGAAGATGGCTCGAAAACAGGATGTGATTTTCAGAGGCAGCAAAGACGGCCTCCAACTTATATTCAATGACAACCAGGATTTCGATATCTTAAAGGAGAAACTCCAGGCTCATTTGCAGAGGGCTGAGTTGTTTTTTCAAGGCGCTGATGTGGTGCTGGATATCGGAAACCTGAACTTTTCCATCGATCAAATCTTGGCAATTCAAAACATACTTGCCTTTCCCCATGGGCTGAGGCTCAAGAAGATCATACACGGAAGCCAGGAGCCTTCTGAGAACAGGCGGGTAGTTGCCGAAACTGCCAAGAAGCGGAGGACATTGGAACCGGAAACGAGAACCATAGATTACAGGCAAAAAACTGTCGAAAATTGGGCCATGACGCCTAAAGGGCCGGACACTATTCTATACAAGGGAACGTTGAGATCGGGCCAGCGCATCACACATGACGGCAATGTAGTAGTGGTAGGGGATATTAACCCCGGTGCTGAGATAAGGGCTGCAGGTGACATAATTGTAATGGGTGCCCTCAGGGGGCTTGCCCACGCCGGTGCAGGGGGCGCTACCGACGTAGTGATTGTTGCCTTCAAGTTAGAACCGACCCAAATTAGAATCGGGGATGTTATAGGGCGGCCGCCCGAGGGTGAGCTGGGCGCTCCTAGAGAACCAGAGGTTGCGAGGCTGAAAGACGGGGTAATTTTAGTAGAACCACTAGATGGAAGTCGTTGGGAGGGAGAACGTTGAGTGAAGCAATAGTGATCACATCTGGAAAGGGAGGCGTCGGGAAGACTACAGCCTGTGCTAACCTGGGAGTGGCCCTGGCATCTCTGGGGCACAGGGTCGTTCTTGTTGATGCAGATATCGGGCTCAGAAACCTGGATGTAGTAATGGGCCTTGAGAACCGCATAGTGTACGATCTTGTAGACGTAGTCGAAGGGTTTTGCAGGCTCAGGCAAGCTCTGATAAAAGACAAGAGGCTCGACGGGCTATTCTTGCTACCGGCAGCTCAAACCAAGGACAAGACTTCAGTAACTCCCGAACAGATGAAACAATTAGTTGACCAGCTAAAAGAGGAACATGATTACATAGTAGTTGATTGCCCGGCAGGTATTGAGCAAGGCTTCAAGAACGCAGTTGCAGGCGCTGACAGAGCCTTGATAGTAACCACTCCTGAAGTGGCAGCCGTAAGAGATGCTGACAGGATAATAGGGCTCCTTGAAGCTTCCGGGTTCGAAAATCCGGGGCTGATAGTAAACCGGATTAGGCCCAAAATGGTGGCCAAAGGCGACATGATGGATATACCTGACATAATTGACATTCTGGCCATCGATCTTATGGGCGTTGTTCCTGATGATGAGTACATAGTTGTTTCCACAAACCGTGGGGAGCCGGCGGCTTTGGCTGCCGACAGGTCAAAGGCCGGAGAAGCTTTCATGAACATAGCGCGTCGTGTATTGGGAGAAGAAGTGCCTTTGCTGGACCTTAGCGAACATGAAACATTCTGGCAGAAATTACTGAAATTGATCAAGATAGAGTAAGGGGGTATAGGCTTGTTTGGATGGTTTAGCAGGAAAGAACAGTCTAAAGATGTAGCCAAAGACAGACTGAAGCTCGTGTTGATGCAAGATAGGTTGGCTCTTGCCCCCCACACAATGGAGCAGATGAAAGATGCCGTCATAATGGCAATTTCCAGGTTTGTGGAGATAGATGAGAACGGCCTTGAATTTGAGTGGAAAGGTAATGAAAGGAAGAAGGCATTGGTTGCCAGCATACCTGTGAGATCTGTAAGGAGGAGGGGAAAAGCCAACGATTGAACTACCCAGTGTTAGGATTGAAAGAAGAGCGGTACAACGCATAGACTTCTGGTTGTTATCTGCCGTACTGTTCCTTGAGATTCTATCCCTTCCGCTCATAGACAGTGCAACCCATTCAGCCGGCGCACACTATTATCTTAAGAAGCAATTGGTTTTGATAGCAGTGTCCCTGCTGATGATGGGTTTGGGCACTTTTATTGATTACCGCGACCTGGTCTGGCTATCTCCTTGGATACTGGGCATAAATGTGTTGCTTCTTGTGGCTGTGTTTTTTGTGGGCAGAACTGCAGGCGGCTCTACGAGATGGATTCCATTGGGTTTTTTTGACCTGCAGCCGTCAGAACTTTTCAAACTTACCGCAATATTATTTGCGGCTAGAATATTGTGTTCCCGGGACGGGCCGGTTGATTCGATTTGGTCCATAATCCTTTTCTATGGATGGTTGGTGATTCCCGCGTTTCTGATTCTCAAACAGCCTGACCTTGGCACTACCCTGGTGATACTTGTCATTGCCACGGGCATGTTGTATTTTGCGGGCACCTCGGCAAGGTCGATTCTGACGCTGGTTGCGTTAGGCGGTATCATACTAGGGATCCTGTTGTGGCTGTATGTTTACGCAGGCGTTCCCCTGCCTATTGAAGAACACTGGATTGACCGGCTTGTATCAGGATTTAACCCGGAAAAGGATCCCCTGGGCAAAGGCTACCAGGTGTTGCAGTCTAAAATCGCTATAGGGTCAGGCACGGTTTGGGGCAAAGGCCTGGGAAAGGGAACCCAGAACAGGCTGGATTTCATACCTCACCAGGAAACAGACTTCATCTTCTCAGTTGTCGGAGAAGAACTTGGATTTGTGGGCACAATGATAGTGCTTGGTGTGTATGTGCTTATCCTGTGTCGCTGTTTGATTGCGGCATTTACGTCTGCCGACAAAGAAGGAACGTTGATTGCAGGAGGAGTCATGACCATGCTTCTGTTTCAAAGCCTGGTAAACATCGGCATGACAATGGGAATCATGCCGGTGACCGGTATACCTCTCCCATTCCTGAGCTATGGTGGAACCGCTTCGGTAGTAAATGCCTTTGCCATCGGGCTTGTACTCAATGTAAGCTGGAAACGGCACAAGATTCTATTCTGAAAATAGTCAGTTGCTTAAGTTGCGCTCACTGGTTTTGGGGGAAAACAAGTGCAGGAAATAGGAACGGTCATTTCGGTTAAGGACGAATCAGTAATGGTTAGCGTAAGAAGGAAGGATGCTTGCAGGAACTGCGGGCGTTGCGGTGGCCATTTGTCCTTTGGCGGCGATTCCATGATTGTAGAAGCTGTAAAGGCCGGAAATCCGAAACCAGGTGACCTGGTTGCATTGGAACTTCCGAACGCTGACTACCTGCAGATTTCGTTTCTTGTCTATGTGCTCCCGTTGCTATCTTGCGCCACAGGATACGCAGGAGGTTGGTTTCTCGGCCGGCTCTTGGGCAACGCTTCTGTATGGGCTGTTGTGTTCGCCGTGGGAGGCTTGGCAGCTTGTTTTGCATGGCTTAGAAACTATGATGCTTCCTGTACAAAGGCCGGCAGGTACATGCCGGTCGCCAGGCCCTTAGGGGACGATTGACTTACATCATATCCGGCCTGCATGTTCTGTGGCAACACGAGGGGCGCTGGGTTTGACTTTAGGCATATAGCCTTCTTCTGAAAGCGCCGTAACCAATGATTCATAAGATTCCCTGTCTACCACAAGGTAACGGGGCCCTACCTTCTTCTTGAGATAAGGCTTAATTTTAGGCGACAGCATCAGCTCATCAGCCAGATCCTTAGAGTCACACTTGAGAAGAATAACGTCTTCAAATTCTATGCGCCCGTATGAGGTTCCCCACTGTGCTATTGAATAGCTTACGTTTTGCGGAAGCGGGCTTTTGGAATGCTCCTCAAGAAACTGTTCGATTGTTTGAGGAGTGTATCCGTGCAGCATTGCACGGTATACCGAGTTTCTTGACAGTTTATACACTATCATCTGGTCGACTTTGATGATTTCCGCAAAACCGTCTATTGACCAAAGAATCTTTGGTTCGATGGTACAAGGTACCAGCGCCTCAAAGTTAGATTGAACATAGATATCAGTGTCAAACTTTTCTTCAGGCCAGGGAGCCGACCCAAAAAGCGCCCTTCCTATTTCCGTTACCCTGACCATTATGTCGTTTCTCGAATGGCAGACTTCCAGTACTCCCAGGTATTCCAGGATATCTACCAGGTTCTTTTCTACTCGAAGGTTCAATCCGTGAGACGAATGGCTTGTTGACAAAGCGTCCATTTCGGCGAGAAGGCCTGAGATTGATATGACGGTGTTCGCAGGAGAACTCGCAATTATCCAGAACAGTGTCTGCAGGTCGGAATCTTGAGACATGAAGGTTTGCGTCCAGTATTCGTAAAGATCCCTCCGCCATCGCGAGTACGGGGTGTCCAGCCACTTGTCGGCTTCAGAGCCTAGCCTAAGAGTGTTATTTCTTTCGTCGCACAGGCTGTTGGATTTTGCGAAGTATAGCAGGAATGCAAGCCGCGGAGGATACCTGACAGGGAAAAATGATTCGTCAAGGCTCAAGTCATCTTCTTCGATGATAACGGCCAATTCGTCCTGGGATTTCTTGAACATTGTGCCGGCCTGGGTAACCCTTACTTCCTCTTTTCGAATATATGACAATAGCAGGCACATATGCCTTAAGGGAGCTGCAAAGTCGTGCCTGTACCTTGGAGAGAAACGGCCCGGGTCAATGCTTGATGTCTGAAAAATGTCTGTCAAGAAAAATTCTGTAAGCACCTTTCGCAAGTCTGTGGGCACGAAGTATATCTGCCTGTAACCTTCGCGTCTTGTAAACACAATGCCTCTGGTTATCAAGCCTTCAATTACCTTGAACCCGTTCCTGCGCCATTTGCGTGAGAGCTGGTTTAGCTTTTGGTGGCACTGCTCAACAATCACTCCGGACCCTCCGCCTGCCAGGGTTATCATGCGCAGCGCGAGGATTTCTTCTTCATTAAGGCCATTCATGGCAACAAGGGTATTTGCAGGAATCAGAAGATGAGCTGAAACCAGGGCAGACAGTTCAGACTCGTAATTGGCTGCCGGTTCAGGGCTGTCTGGCAGAGCAATTCCATAAAAGTAAGCTATGGAATTAAGACGTTCGGTTGGAAGCGCAACAAGAGCGTCTTTTAGGTTCATGTTGTGTTTCTCCTTTTCCACTCTCTGAGAAAACTCTGGCTCTCCCAAATGGTATATTTGTATCCTTGCTCAGTCAAAAACAGCTGCCTTTTCTGCGAAAACTCCTGATCCTTAGTGTTGCGGGTGACCAATGTGTAAAATACAGCACTTTCGCCGTGAGGTTTGGGACGAAGAATCCTGCCCAGGCGCTGTGCTTCTTCCTGGCGCGATCCGAAGGTTCCCGATACTTGTATTGCCACATTGGCATCAGGAAGATCCACAGCGAAGTTTGCGACCTTGGACACCACAAGCACTCTTACATTGCCTTCTCTGAATTTATCATACAATTCCTCCCGGACGCTGTTGGGAGTTTGCCCAAAGATCATGGGAGCATTAAGCAGTGTGGATATATGCTCCAGTTGTTCTATATACTGGCCCAGAACCAAAACCTGATCACTTGAGTGCCGCTTCACAATATCTTCCACCAGTGAATACTTCTCAGGGTTGGTTGCAGCGATTCTATACTTGTCTCGTTCCCCGGCTATGTGGTATTCGAGGCGGCCTTCCTGAGAGAACCCGACTCTTATTTCATGGCAATGAGCAGTTGCAATCCAGTTTTGTGCTTCCAGCTCTTTCCATGGCTTGTCGAACTTCTTGGCGCCAATCAAGCTAAACACGTCGTCTTCACGCCCGTCTTCCCGAACAAGCGTGGCCGTAAGCCCCAACCTTCTTCTCGCCTGCAGATCGGCAGTAATCCTAAACACAGGCGCAGGCAAAAGATGCACTTCGTCATAGATTATAAGTCCCCAGTTCTTCTTGTTGAACAAAGAGAAATGAGGGTATATCTCTTTGGAGGTACCTCGTTTTCTGTAAGTGAGGATTTGGTATGTGGTGACGGTTACAGGGCCGACTTCCTTTTTTTCGCCGCTGTACTCCTTAACCATTTCTTCACTTAGATTGGACTTATCCAGAATTTCGGTTATCCACTGTCTGAGCGCGACAACGTTGGTTGTAAGAATCAGGGTTTGAGCGCCAATCTGCTCCATAACCCCAAGCCCTACAATAGTCTTGCCCGCTCCGCATGGAAGCACTACCACTCCGCTTCCGCCCCTCACGCTGCCTCCGGCCCAAAACGCATCTCTTGCCGCTCTTTGGTACGGCCTAAGGTCAAACGGTTTTCCCTCTGATGTTGTTTGAACAAGGGATATTTCAAGAGGATCGCCGCGGGTGTAGCCTGCCAGGTCTTCGCAAGGGTAGCCCATCTTGATGAGAATCTGCTTTACGAGCCCACGTGAATATGGTTTTATCATCAACGAGTCTTTCCCGGCGGTTCCCTCAATGTGTGGAGCCATTTTGTCTGACCGCTTTATCTCCTCCATGATGAACCTGTCAGAAGATGTTAGGACAAAACACTCATCGTCGCGGGTAAGCCTTATAATGCCGAATTTTGCCATCGTGTCTCTAATGTACACTATGATGTTCTCAGGTAATGGATATCTGGAGTACCTGCCGAGCCCTTCTATCACTTCCCCGGAGGTAAATCCGCATGAAGCGGCGTTCCACAACGATAGCACGGATAACCGGTAGGTATGAACGTATTCAGGGCTCTTGACCAAATCCGAGAACCGCATGATTACGTCACGGGCGTTTTCATAATCGGGGTTATTGACCTCCAGCAATATTGTGCCATCGCTTTGGATTGTTGCTGGCAGATTCCTTTGCAAAGGCGCTCCTCCTGAAATATGTTTTCCTACCTGGCCTTGTATATAGTTTCTTTGGAAATGGGCATAATTCCGTGGTATTTATTCTACGTTACCGGCCCCGGTTCCTTCAAACAGGTGGTTTTCAATGTTTTGCCCCGCCGCGAGCATATCCGTTATAATCTAGGTGTTCAAGTATTCCCAATGGGGTGTATTGATTTTGGCAAAGGTAAACCCGGTAGGGT
>DUTL01000004.1 GCA_012842105.1 Candidatus Fermentithermobacillaceae bacterium
GCTGTACCCAAAAGCTAATGTGGCAGCAACCTAAAGCAAACCGGCGACTTCCGCTAAATTATGTTCAATCCCTTGAGAAGGATTACCAACACCAGCAAAGGCAGGCCATTGCGCGTGCGTTCTATATAATAGTGAAATTCGTAACTCCTGTGCTGGTGTTGGTAATCCTTCTCAAGGGATTGAACATAATTTAGCAGAAGTCGCCGGTTTGCTTTAGGTTGCTGCCACATTAGCTTTTGGGTACAGCTCAGCCGGCTGCCGGACTGGGAAAACGGGTTAGCCATACTGGGTTGCCTGCAAGGTCGCTTCACTCATGAAGAAGAACCTATGGCCAGGCAACCCAGTACTGTTTCAAGCACATGTCACAGTCTCGCAATCACATCCTACACCCAAATCGAAGGTAAATCCCAATCACACTCACTCGCTATTAAGCCATGGACTACACGCGTTTCAGATACTTTTGGTAATTGGGAAGGCGGAAGAACATTCGATAACACACAAATGCCTCTACTGAGCCGCCGCAGGCCAACGCAACGGAACCTATGGCTGACCCTAAGCCTGGGTATACTGATGCCAGTGTAACTGCAACCAACGAACTGACAACCAGGTTGCCAATCTTGGCCATGGTCACCCAAATGGTATGCTCATGCATCATTACAATACAACCATAAAACTCTGCAATGGCAATCATAAGCGGCGTAATGGACATAAACGCCAGTGCCTTAAGCGCTTCAGGAACGACTTCTGCCGGAGCCTTGATAAGTGTTCCGAATACCCAAGTCCCTATCTGCGGAATACTTCCAATCAATAAGCACACCAATGCAATGGATCCTAACATAACCGAGAAACGCTTAATCTGCTTGAACGATACACTTTCCCTCACATACATCAGGCCCAAACGGTAAATATTGAAGTTAAGCGCAGCAAAGATATAATAAAAACTCATGGCTACTTGATACCCGGCAAGGCTGGCGTCGGGATTTGAAGTTCTAGCCAAAGATGCAGTAATAACAGGGCTTCCCAACGTCTGGATCCAGGCAGCCATCACCAAAGGCAATGTAAACTTCAAAATCTGTGGGGTTGAGGGGATATATTCGTCGGGCCCTTCGTCTTCGAGAGGCGGGATGCCCTTCTTTGAAACCGTAATCGCCAGAAACGATTCCGTGGCCATTCCCAGCATCAGAATTACCGCGCCCACCGGGCCCGCAGGCCAAAGCCGCGGTAAGACCGCTGCGGTCAAAAACATTACAGCCACGCGCGCCATCCCGTTTACCGTAAGCCAACCCGTCTGTTTCTTCATTACAATTGGGGTCTGATAGACAGAATTGATAGCAGCGAACACCGGCCCCAGAATAAGTACCTGCAACGAAGGCACTGCCATCCGGTAGACTTGCTCTGAAACGCCTAGGATGCCAATAAAGACCGTTCGCGCCAGAGGTGTGCAGCTAATAACAACCAGGCATAACACCATGGCTGCAAGAACCATTAATGACACCCTGGCAGCTTTCTTGAGTGAACGCCTACCTTTTGTGAAAGCAAGGCACATGCGCTGCAATACGTAACACGGGAATTCAAACACTTGATTCACTGCGTACGACGCAGAATAAGCAGCCAGAGCTATTGTAGGGTACAAAGTTCTGGCCAAAGCATTAGATACCACAGAATGGGTAACCATCATCATGATTGACGTGACTGCCAGAGGCATGTAGAACCTGAACAGTTCAGCCCATGCATACGGCTGAGCCGTGTGTTCGCGGCGGGCTGTATGTTCACCTGTACGTGAGGTTATATAAGAATCCGATCTTGTATCCGCAATCTGTATGTCATGTGATTCCGCCGTTTCATCCGGCTTGCCGGCTATTGAGTCATCAGCGTGGCTCACTAAACTCTCGGCTTGTATATTTGATGTTTCAGACATTGCTTTAAGTAAAGGCTCCTCTCCTTGCTACAACCAAGCTGCGTGTATATCTAGATTTAACACCATGCTCCGGCCAATCTCAGCCTCACATGGTGACTATCATGAGATAAAAGCCACTCCTTGATGGCTCAATCATTTAGATACTGCCTACAATTGGGCAACCGCCGAACCATTCGGCCACAAATCAAAGCTTCCATCCCACTCCCAGCGGCCAGAGCTATGGCCCCTATGGCAGCTCCCATGGCAGGATAAGTTCGGGCCAGGGCGGTAACCGTCAGTGAACTGGTTATTACATTGCCAAATTTAGCTGCAGTAACCCAAACGGTTTGCTGATTCAGCATGAGGATACCCCCATAGAATTCAGCGAAA
>DUTL01000074.1 GCA_012842105.1 Candidatus Fermentithermobacillaceae bacterium
AAGTTTCTCAGGCCCAAGATGGTAATTTCAAGTGCGTATGCGTGCATTCCCTGCCTCCGGAACAATAAACATTGTGCCAGATGTTTCATGCGAAGTGCAAGGCCGGGCCTGCAATCCGGTTGGAAGCCCGGCCGCGCGGGCTCTGGCATCCAGAAGCCTGCAGGCGCCGGAAGAAACCCTGAGTTGGATAACCACATAATTGACATGATTACAGATGTTGCCGCTGCATTTGAGATGGTGCACATGGCATCACTGGTTCATGATGATATCATCGACGGATCTTCGGAAAGGCGTGGCCTGCCTGTAATTCATTCCGTTTGGGGAATTCATTCGGCTATACTGGCCGGTGATTACCTGTTCTCCCGGGCTAACAACACAGTGCTCAAGTATGCCCGGCTGGGCATTGCCGGGTGCCTGACCGACGCCGTTGAACTCATGTGCAGAGGGGAAGTTGCTCAAGACAGCCGGTTTTACGATCCCGGTGTCACCGTTGATGATTATTTCTATCAAACAGGCAGAAAGACCGCCGCGCTTATAGGTGCTGCATGCAAAGCCGGAGCCATGGCGGTAAAAGCGCCCAGGGAAGATCAGGAACATTTGTGGCGGTTCGGAATCAAGGTAGGAACTGCGTTTCAGATTGTGGATGACATATTGGATCTTGTATCGGATGAGAAATTGCTGGGCAAGCCTGTATTCACTGA
This sequence comes from Candidatus Fermentithermobacillaceae bacterium, assembly GCA_012842105.1. Classification (GTDB taxonomy): domain Bacteria; phylum Bacillota; class Sulfobacillia; order Fermentithermobacillales; family Fermentithermobacillaceae; genus DTU015. The sequence goes on from DUTL01000074.1 coordinate 702, forward strand.
CCTAAGACGCGGCGTCCTCACCCTGCCGTTGATATATGCAATGGAGACAGAGGTTCGACAAGACATTCTTGGTTGTTTGTCAAAGAAGACAGTACCTTCTCACAAGATCCCGGAACTGCGCAGAAAGCTGGTATCGGGCGGGTTCGTCAAAAGAGCTGCAAATGCAGCCTGCATACTTCTTGCTTCAGCAAGGCAAGATCTCAGCCTGCTGCCTGGTTCGACAGGCAAGGACAGCCTGTTGCAGATGTCGGCACAATTGGACGAAAGAGCGGTTTCTTTTGGCGGTATTTGGCGGTAATACCGTGTCCTCATAAACTTTGAACCCTGAACCGGCCGGTTATGGCCTAACCGGCACATCAAAATCCGGTTTTGGCAGCTGGAATTGTGGTACTCATAGATTTTGAAGCGGCCGGTGTTTCCTCGGGTGTTTCGTGTGGAAGGTATCTTAAGGCAAAGGTAGAATATGAAACTTAGAGTCACTAAACATATTATCAAACACATCGCCAAAGCGCCTTTGTACACAGATATTTCTGAGGCGTCGTAATGTCTGGAACAATTACTTGAATAACGTCAGGGGGAGAATTATGGAGGCTGCACAGATAAAATTTGACCATTATTATCGTTTCAATGAGATGGAAGCGTTTTTGAAGCTGATGGCCGGCCGGTATCCCGGGCTTGCCCAGCTGTCTTCAGCCGGCAAGAGCGGAGAGGGCCGGGATATTTGGGTTATGGCCCTTTCCGACAAGAGCACCGGTGACCCATATGAGAAACCTGCCATTTATGTAGACGGAAATTTTCATGCCGGCGAAGTAACCGGTTCAATGATAAATCTTTATGCCATAAAGTACATTCTCGAGAACTACGGCAAGCAAGACCGCATTACCAGACTACTTCAGCGAAATACCTTATACGTAGTTCCCAGAGTGTCACCTGATGGTGCTGAGGTGTATCTCACAACACCTGAGAGGCTCAGGTCGGCTCCCAGGCCTTATCCTTTCCCGAATCCTGATGAGCGAGAAGGATTGTATGACGCTGACATAGATGGAGACGGGCATATTCTGATGATGCGGATAAAAGACGACACAGGCGAATGGAAGGTATCTTCCAAAGACTCCAGGGCTATGGTGCGGCGTGCACCTGACGAATATGAAGGTACGTTCTACCGGGTTTACACTGAAGGATTTCTGCGGGAACATCAGGGTGGTGACGGAGGCGGCGGAATTAAGAGCGCTCCTTCAAAATGGGGCCTTGATTTCAACCGTAATTTCCCCTATGGATGGGTTCCCGAGGTGCAGCAATCCGGAGCAGGAGAGTTTCCCCTGTCTGAACCGGAGACCCGGGCTGTTGCAGAGTTTATTGTAAAACATTCCAATATTTCGCTTGGGCTTACATAT